>JAOTYN010000025.1 GCA_029861825.1 Cyclobacteriaceae bacterium | reverse complement strand
ACAGTCGCAATGCTTCCCCTCGCAAGATATCTGATAAACAGCCTGCGGCTGACCAAGTTGCTGTTTTCTTAACGGTGTAAGTTTGAGGCTAGCCATCTGAGGTAAATATACGGCGCTTCCGGTACAAATTTACCAAGGACCAGCCAGCTAATGCCCCTAAGGAAAGGACCAGGAATTGTGAGAGATCCAGCACTAAGAACAACCAAGTCATTAAATGTAACAACCACGGAAATCCCAAGAGGCCGCCAATTTCCTTCCAGGTGAGGTTCAAAGAAATCCTCAAACACCAAAAAGCAAAGGAAGGCACCTTAACCAACAGCACCGCCAACACCAGTGCCTGCACCAGGATGTCGATTGATATAAACGCGGTAACGGTTACTACCAAAATAATAACCGTTCCCTGGATCCAGGCATATCTAGTATACAACCTTTCCTTACGGGCCAGCACAAACATGATCCTGGATGTGCTGCATACCACTTGGAAACCCATTACCAGGGCTAAGACTCCCAGAAACGGGGCCACTCCAGCCCAGTTTTTACCCCACAACCACACCGATATTGGTTCAGGAAATAACATTACCACTACCATGGGCAGGATACATAGACTTAAGATCACGGTGATCAGAACGCCATATGTCCGGTTGATTTGATGAGTGTGATTGGGGTAATCCTGCCACTCGGGAAGCAGTATCGAATTGATTAAGGGTTTGAACAAAGCCCTTGGGAGGTGGGATACCAGGAAAGCCCGGTTATAAACCCCCAATACCGCACTTCCTTGTAGTCGTCCAATCCAGAAATTGTCGGCCTGATCTTCCCAATATTCCACCAGATTCACTTTACTGATCTGGGTAACCAGTGAGCGCATTTTTAGGGCAACATTTTTTAATGATTTTAGGGTAGGCATCTTCCAGGGAATAGGCTCACAATATTGATATACTGCCATATAAAAAAGTGGAATAACAAGATGCGGTAAGATCAAGGACCAATAGGACCAGCCAAAATAAGCCAGGCCCACGGTAAGCACTAGTCCCATAACCGTACCCCACAGCTCCGTTTTGAAAATAAGCACCAGTTCTTTCCTTTTCATTAGGAATGACTCAGAGGCGCCTGGCAATGCATAAAGAAATAATATCGCTCCGTATACCATGGCAGGAGCAACAATACCGGGTTCATGGTAAAACCAACTCAAGGGGTAGGCCACAATCAACATCATAAGGCATAGCAGCATTCCATGAAGCGTAAATATCCACTGGATTTCACCGCGATGATCTGTGCTGTCCGCTTCACGGACTACCATATCGGTATAACCCGGATTGCTAAAACGGGCTATAAAAAGATAGCCCACAGCTATCATGGCGATTAATCCATATTCAGAAGGAGTCAGTAATCTGGAAATTATTATGGAACCCAGAAAAGCTAAAACCTCTGCAGAGTATTTATATACCCCCAGGTGCAGAAATGCTTTCCAAAGGCTAGCTTTCGGGTTCATCTAGAGGGATTGCTTTCTGCAGATCCATTTGGTAGAAGCGATCCCTCCCAGCCTCTCTTTAAAAGAGATCAAGCCTGGCAAAGGTTGTTCATTTGCGTAGGAAGTACCCAGGTCCAAAATCTTTACACCCTGAGCGAAGGCCGTTTGGTAAAGCTGTTGGGTTAGGAATACCAAAGGGCTCACTTTATCAAACCGGGGATGGTGAGCGGGGTAAAAGTTATACCATATTTCTGGATAAACACGAACAGTGACCATGGCCGCGATTAATGTCCCCTGGTATTGTACCCCCGACAGCAAAAAATTTCGGACATTGGCCGCTACCGAGTTTACAAAGGTTTCTTTGTCCAGCGAAAGTGACTGGTGCTTCTTCTCCCGGCACAACGCCACAAAGTCATAGATCTCTGGAGCCCTATCAACGTATGTGATAAATTCCAGGTCTTTAGCCTTGGCCAATTTGCGTTGCTCCATACGGTGGATCTTTTGAATGAACTTCACGCTATCCACTTCCAAATGGTGATTTATCAAGGGAGTGCATTCATAGTCATGGTCCACTAGCAGCCCCAGCCAGGCCTCTCCACCATAGATTGAGGAAGGGTGATTAAAAGTAATCTGGCTGATCCCATTGGTTTTCAAATCCTCCTCTAAATATTGCAGCAATTGCAGAAGTTGGTCTTGATTCAGCTCCAGTCCATTAAAGGATCCAAAAGGGGCTTGGGAATGACTAACAGCTGTATCACCTGTCAAATCAAAATGTATATTACCCAGAATGTCTCTTTGCAAATGGTCCAGCAACCAGTATGACCGGCGGCAGGGGTGTGCTTGGGCCTTTAGATACTCCTCACTATGATAGAAACTTTGCCGGTAGGCAAATTGAACGGGAGTTTTAGGTAGGTCCGAGACTACTATTATGGAATCAGCTAAGTTGGTTGGCATGCTGTAAACTTTTAAAAACCTGGTAATCCCGAACGTAATCGTCTTCATCAAAAAGATCGGAGGCCAGGCAAATGGCTTGGGCGCTTTTATGGAAGGTATATTCTCCCCATACCAAAGGTGGAATGTAAAGCGCTTGCCCCTGTGGTTTGAGGCAATAGTCATACCCCTTGCCCGTCAAGTCCTCCAAGTGGACCATGATCTCACCCTGGAAGCAAATTAATACCTGCTGGGATTGGTGATGAGCGTGCCCACCTCTCATGGTATTATCCGGGACTTCCGTCAACCAAAACACCCTGCGAATGGCCATGGGGATTTCACTATCTTCCACGATTCCAATAATACCATTGGAGTCCCGATACTCTTTAACCGCAAAAAGGAATGGATCCTTAATTGATTTCATTTCTAACCCTGAATATAAGCGTAAGAATTTATAATTATCGATATATGTGGGTAATTTAAGCCCTCCACCATGAACTTTTTAACTATTAGCATTCTGCTGAATGTCGCCCTGTTTGTGGCCTTCAAAACATTTAACAAATGGAGGATCCCGGTATTTCAGGCGGTGGTCTTCAATTATATTGTTTGTGCCTTGATGGGGGCTCTTTTTTTATCCCCTGATAACCTGGAAATACTCTCACCGTTGGGAGCCAGCTGGCAATATTTTGCTATCATTTTGGGATTTATTTTTATCGGCACCTTTTATATTTTAGGATTAACCACCAATGCATTTGGGATTACCATTGCCACCATATCTTCTAAGATGTCTTTGATAATTCCGGTGGTTTTTGCCTTGTTCATATTTAAAACCTCCATCCACCTATTCAATATCTGGAATTATCTTGGCATAACCCTGGCATTGGCAGCCGTGATATTGACTTCCATTAAAAAACCCTCAAATTACTCATCATGGTCTCAAAGAGGGATTAAACAGGCCTTGCCACTAGCGCTTTTTCTCTTAGCCGGCACTCTGGATACCATTATAAACTATGTGAATTATCGTTATTTGACCATCGAATCGCAAGTGACATTTATATGGATTATTTTCATAACAGCTGCTGCCATAGGCGTAATAATACTTCTGGTACGATGGGAGCCCATTCGCGCCAGGAGCATCTGGGGAGGTCTGTATCTCGGCGTTCCTAACTTTTTTTCTATGTATTTTATAGTCAAGGCCTTAACTGCTTTTAACAACGATGGAGCAGTTCTATTCCCGCTATTTAACGTAGGTATTATCATAGGCTCAACATTAGCCGCGGTAATTATTTTTAGGGAGAGATTGTTATCAATTAACAAAATAGGCATCATATTAGCAGTGATTTCCGTAATAATGATATCCTATCAGGAACTCATTATTTGGTTGAATTAAATGGACAGAATGAGAATTTTTTTTACCGTAATTGCCATTTTATTGATTTTCTGCCCTCGACTTCAAGCCCAAAACTCCTCTGAGGTGTATTTGGAAGAGGTTAGAGAAGGCATAGAGCTTATTTACAATCAAGAATTTACCCAATCGCAAGAGATCATTACCAGACTTGAGAAGAAATTGCAGGGCAGTGCGATTCCCGATCTTATGAAAGCCCTGCAGTTGTATTGGATCCACTACCCTATTCATCTTAAAGAGAAACAACTGCAACAATTTCAGAACTATTTGGACCGCTCTTATCAACGTTCTCTTAAAGTACTGACCAGCGACCCCGGGAATCCCGAGGCTATTTTTCTGGCCTTAGCCTCTCAAGGGTTTTTAGCAGAAAGCTATGCGGAATCTGGTCGCAGCTTTAAGGCGGTGGGTGCTGCCAAAAGGGCTTATAACTACATCAAATTAGGCAGCAAAAAATTGGATGACCTTACGGAGTTTTATCTCTCCACAGGATTGTATAATTATTACCGCGAATATTACCCGGATACCTACCCCATCTATAAACCTTTTATGTCATTCTTTATGAAAGGCAATAAAGAGTTGGGTGTTCAACAATTGGAAAAAGCCGCCAAGGAAGCCTCGATAGCTCATGTGATTGCCAAATACTACCTTAGCTACATATACATGCGCTATGAATATGTGCCGGAGAAAGCGTTGAGACAGGCCCGGGATCTCCACCGTACCTATCCCAACAACCTGATATTTACCGCCATTTACCTGGAGAGCCTTATTATCAACAATCAATTCCGGGAGGCACAACCATTGGCCGTCAAATTACAAAGACAAAAGAGCCCATATCTGAAAATTTACGGTGACCTGTTTATGGCGGTAATACAGGAAAAACAATATCAGGATTATGATAAAGCGGAAAAGCTATACCGCAAGGCCCTAACCCTGAATGACGAGAACGATATGGACAGAGATCATCTGGAAGCTTTCGCCTACATGGGATTAGGTCGTATCTATGAACGAAAAAAGGATCCGGAAGCCCGAAAGTATTTTAAAGAAGCTTTGGACCAGGCTTACACCAAAGCCATGAAGGAGGAGGCAAAAAATCATCTAAACTAGCATACCATTGGCATCCAGCTGACGTTCTTTAGCTGGACGGTACCGAACATGAAATATTGGGTAATTTTTTTCGTCTTCATTTCCAGTTTTAAGTCCTATCCACAACAGAGGCTTTTGGAACATCCTCATGCTCTGGCTATTGTAAAGAAAGGGCTGTTCCACATTTATAATGCCGAAACCCATGAGGCTGTAGGATATATAGAACAAGTGGAGCAGCTAATGCCAAAGCACCCCGTTGGTCCTATGATGAGGGCCCTGAATACCAACTGGAGTTCAAATCCTCTGGAAATTGACAGTAAGGAATTCAATCAACTTAACGGACACTTGCAACTCTCTCTTGATCTTACCAAAAAGATGCTTCAAGATGACCCCAAACACATGGAAGGTGTTTTCTTCGCCATGGCTATAAACAGCTGGCTGGCGCAATTCTACGATGAGGATGGATCTACTTTCAAGGCCTTAAATGCCGCCAAACGAGCTTATCACTTCATGAAACTAGGTTTTGAGCTGATGGACCAAAGTCCTGAGTTTTACTTCTCCACTGGCCTTTATAATTATTATCGCGTTCAATATCCTGAATCCAATCCCGTTTATAAGCCTTTTATGTGGTTTTTTCGATCCGGGGACAAGCAGCTGGGTCTGGAGCAACTGGAAGAGGCCAGCAAGATAGCTACATTCACCAAGGCCGAGGCTGCCATGTACTTGGCCCATCTCAATCTACGGTATGAACAAAAACCTAAGGTTGCCGTCAAATTTAGCGGGCAACTGGTGAAGCAATATCCCAATAACATCTTCTTTAAGATCAACTTTACCGAAGCGTTGTTAGCCGCAGGATATTATCAGCAAGCTTACACGATTATCCAAAATTTACTTCAACAGAAGAAGACATTCTATCGCATGTCCGGAGAGATCTTCTATGGTCTGTACTTGGAGCAATTTGAAAAAAACCCTGGTAAGGCATTGATCTGGTATACCAAAAGCCTGGACACCGGAAAGGATCTGGGACCGCGGGCCGACAATAAAAAGAGCCTGGCCCACGTAGGCATAGCCCGCATTAATCACGCCGGTGGTGACCATCACCAGGCTCGTGATCATTATAAGCAAGCCCTAAAATTGGCCCAATACGATACCATAAAAGATCAGGCAAAAGCCTATCTTCGAAATAATTAATGATCCACAGTTATTTAACCATTGCCGGGAGCAGCCAGGGTCTTTACAAGGAAAAAGGCAGTAAATTTTTGGGCTATGCTTACCCGGTCACCACTACCGATGGGGTAAAGGAACTTCTTTTAAACTTACAGAAGCTTCATCATCAAGCCCGGCATCACTGTTATGCATATGTTTTGGGGTTTGACGGCCAAGTATACCGGTCCAATGATGCCGGAGAACCCAGACACAGCGCTGGTGATCCGATTTTACGACAGATCCGGGCGCATAACCTAACTAATGTACTGGTGGTAGTAGTGCGGTACTTCGGGGGCTCCAAGCTGGGAATAGGCGGATTGACCCAAGCCTATAAAGAAGCTTCCAAATCCGCCATAGAAAATGGAAAAATCGTGGAAAAAGAGCTTAGTGAGACCTGGGAGTTGACATTTAATTACCCTGAGATGAACTCAGTAATGGGAGTCATAAAAGAGCTTAACCTCAATATTTTAAATCAAGAGTTGACCACGCTTTGTATCATACTTCTAGAAGTACCCCATTCTGCTAAAGATCTTTTTCAAGAACGTTGCTCCAGAATCAAGAAAGTCAGGTTGCAGCCACAGGCAAATTCTTGAAATTCTGATGGCCATTGTCAATTGTAAATTGTTAATTGTCAATTGACCAATGGAAACCTACATCGCCATACTTCGGGGCATCAATGTAAGCGGACATAATAAGATCCCTATGGCAGAGCTCCGTGAACTTTTAACACAGCGGGGATTACTTGATGTACAAACCTATATCCAAAGTGGCAACATCGTATTTAAGGCCCTTGAGGAATCCTTTGGAGCCCTAAACCGGATGATCGGGGATGCTATCCAGGAACATTTCGGTTATCAGGTACCGGTGATAGTGCTAAAAACCAACGAGCTTCAGCAAGCCTTTGACCACAATCCCTTGGTCGACAAAGATACCAGTAAGTTGCATATCACATTTTTAGCGGATGAGCCGTCGAAGGAGCTAGCGGCAGCCCTACCCCCTTCACCAAATCCCCGCGAATCATTCGCTGTTGAGGGTAAGGTCATTTATGTATACTGTCCGGATGGTTACGGCCGCACCAAACTCAACAATATGTTTTTTGAAAGAAAATTAAAGGTTACTGCCACCACCCGCAACTGGAAAACCTGTATGAAGCTATTGGAGCTGGCTGGAAATTGATTTAATCACTATGAGAATACAACTACATCCTGGTTTGGAGTTTTCCCGCTTAGTGCACGGTTACTGGCGGCTGGCAGAGTGGAACCTCAGCGATCAGCAACTTCTGACCCTGATCCACGATAATCTCGAGATGGGAATAACTACTGTCGATCATGCCGATATCTACGGTGACTACAGTTGCGAGGGGTTATTTGGCGGGGCTTTGAAGCTGGAACCTGCACTGAGGGATAAGCTGGAGATTGTCACTAAGTGCGGCATCAAATTAATTTCCGATAAATTCCCTGAAAGGAAATTAAAGCACTACGACTATAGTGTAGACCATATCGTCCAATCCGTTGAACAGTCGTTAAGAAACTTAGCCACTGATCGAATTGATCTGTTGCTTCTGCATCGACCTTCCCCATTTTTTGATCCTCAAGAAGTGGTAAAAGCCTTTGATCAGCTGAAGACACAGGGAAAAGTACTTTTCTTTGGGGTCTCCAACTTTACCGCCCGCCAATTTGAAATGCTCCAAGCCTATTGGGATGGGCCACTGGTAACCAATCAACTGGAGATCTCGCCGTATTGTCTGGATAGTTTTCTGAACGGCAGCCTGGACTTCCTGCAAAAGGAAGATATCAAGCCTATGGCCTGGTCACCGCTGGGTGGGGGGAAGATTTTCAATCCTACCGATACCAAAGGCGCCCGCTTGTTGGAAGCCTTAAACAAAGTAGGTCATGAACTGCAGTGTCCATTATCACAGGTTATCTATCAATGGATCCTAAAACATCCCGCCCGGATCCTGCCGGTAATTGGCAGTGGTAAAAGCAACCGGATCAAAGAGGCTGTGGCAGCCCTGGCTCTGGAAATGACCCTGGAGCAATGGTTTGAAATTTACGAAGCCTCGCTGGGTTGGCAATTGCCCTAGAACTCCTTCTTTTTATATCATCTGCACATTTTTTGATTTTTTTTTGGTATTGGTACATGGAGGCGCATGAAGATTTATATACCTCTATTCTCAATTCGGAAAATGCCGCGGCTTTTTACACTCGGGGATTGATCAAGGTGACCATGAATAATAAATACGATGCCTGTCGCGATTTTAAAAAAGCCTTTGAGATGGGCCATGAAGAGGCAAAGGCCAAGATGTCGGACTACTGCATTGCCCCGGAAACCGATCAGTAATGGGATACCCGCAGGATCTTATTAATAAAGCTTATCACATAGCAAAGCAGCACCTAAACCACAAAGCACAAATCAATGAAAGCCTTTCACCGCGAAGCTTGATCAACATACTCCACAGAGAGGAGATTCCGGAGCCATTGGCCCGTGAAGTGGCTGATAACTACTAAACACCCCCCTGCAAAAAAAAACCGACAAGGCCAGAAAGGTGCTGGTACGGGGTTTTTTGTTGCTGCTATTTGGGCATTAGTGGCGATTGCCAGTTATTTCTATACCGGTGGTGTCCAGGTATATTTTACAGGTTTGGTGTTGGTTCCCGCCCTAGCCTATTTAGGTGCCGGGATCTGGGAGCTTCTCGACGAATGATCCTTTAACAAATTTTAACGGTTTGCAACTTGTCATTTAAATTTTCGTTATGTACTTTGTGATTCAAAGTACTTTTACAATATGGTGGAGAAACAAGAGTATATCAAGGACCTGAAGGAGATCAAAGATATTATGAATCGATCCTCTCGATTCATTTCCCTCAGTGGTCTATCCGGTGTCTGCATGGGGGTATTGGCTCTGGCCGGGGCTTACTTAGCCTATAACACCTTATATGATCAACAGGATTATTTCAGTTATCGCCAGGTTATCATCACCAATGCTATGATGTTCAAGATACTGGCCATAGCAGTAGCTGTGTTGATTCTATCTTTGGCAGCCGGCATATTTTTTACTACCCGCAAAGCCAAAAAACAGGGACAAAAGATATGGGATTTACAGTCCAAACGGTTGTTGGTAAATCTTATGATCCCGTTGGCTGCTGGAGGCATATTATGTTTGATCCTATTTTTAAAAGGTTATATGGGATTGGTGGCACCCCTCACCTTGATATTTTATGGTTTGGCACTGGTTAATTCCAGTAAGTACACATTGACTGACATAAGAAGCTTGGGACTATTGGAGATCGTGCTGGGATTATTGGCCACACATTATATCGGGTATGGCCTCATCTTCTGGGCTTTGGGTTTTGGTATCTTACACATCGTTTATGGAGTTGTGATGCATTTAAAATATGATTCGTGAAAGACCTGTTAAAAGATCTGGATAAGGCCTTTGAGAATAAAGTTCGCCTGGGCATCATGTCGGCCCTGGTGGTCAACGATTACCTGGACTTTATATCTTTAAAAGAGTTGCTGGATGTCACTGACGGCAATCTGGCCAGTCACCTAAAGTCCTTGGAACAAAAAGAATATGTCACATACAAAAAAGAATTCAAAGGCCGCAAACCTCATACCCGCTATTGGGCTACTGCCCGAGGTAAAGCGGCTTTTAAAAAACATATTAGTGCCATTGAAAGATTACTAAAATAATTTTTTGTCCATGTACTTTGAAATACAAAGTACTTTTAAATAATCAATATGAATGATTTCAAATCCAACATCGATCAAGCCAATCAATGGGTCCGACAATCGGTTACCCTGAAATTGGTCACTATTGGGATACTGGCCTTATTGCTACTGATCCCTTCATCCATGATTCAATCCATTATAAACGAGCGGGAGATCCTACACCGGGAAACGGTGTTTGAGGTCAGCAATGATTGGGCCCAGCATCAACAGATAAGCGGACCTATAGTTTCAGTGCCCTTGATCTACAATCACGGAACAGAACGATTACTGCATATACTTCCCCAGTCGTTGGATATAGAAGGGGATATTGATCCTGAAACCTTGAAAAGAGGCCTCTATGAGGTGGTAGTATACCGCTCCCAAATGGATATTAAAGGCAGTTTTGAGCCAAGAGTTGAAATTGATACCTCCAAAATTGAACGCATTGCCTGGGATAAGGCCTTTGTTACCTTTGGGGTTTCGGACTTGCGGGGTGTTCAAGATGAGCTGAAGATCCAGTGGCAAGATCAAACATTAGCTTTCCAGCCGGGAAGCAAGATCCCTGAGACCTTACCGTCCGGGATTTATGCCCCAATTTCTCTGACTCCCGATACTACTATCCCCTTTGAATTCAAACTTGATCTAAGAGGGAGTTATGGCTTAAGCTTCTTGCCTGTGGGTAACTCCACCAACATCAGAATGCGTTCAAGCTGGCACTCCCCAAGCTTCCAGGGACAATTTTTGCCTTATCAAAGAGAAGTCAGCGATGAGGGGTTTTATTCAGAATGGAAAGTAACACAATTGAACCGCAACTATCCCAGCAGTTGGATAGGTCAAGAACAGACTGCCAATTTACAGGAGTCGTCATTTGGGGTGGAGCTCATGCTTCCTTTGGATAATTACCAAAAAAACACCCGCATGGCAAAATATGGCATCATGACCATTGCCTTAACCTTTTTGATCTTTTTTTTAGTAGAGATCATGAATGGGCGGCGCATCCATCCTTTTCAATATACATTGGTGGGTTTGGCTTTGTGCTTGTTTTACATTTTACTGCTGTCCATTTCAGAACATTCCAATTTTGAATTGGCTTATGTTATTTCCTCCCTGGGTATAGTCGTGATGATCTCGCTCTATTCCGTGGCCCTATTCCGGTCTGCTAGATTCACTTTTTGGATGACTTTCTCGTTGTGTGTGATCTACGCATTTATGTTTGTGATCATGCAACTAGCAGATTATGCACTGTTAGTAGGAAGTATTGGATTGTTCCTGATTTTGGCGGCCACCATGTACTACACCCGAAACATCAACTGGTACAAAATTCAGGTGCCCAAAAGCACGTAAAATCCATGTACCTATTTAACAGAGATCTCTGGCTGGTACTAAGCGCTGTATGTGCAAGCATTGGAGCTGTGATCGCCTTACTTGATCCCTTTCTAGGTTTGTTCGTGGTGCCATTGCCTTACTACTATTTTTTCTGACACTGGTGACAGTAGTGGTTGATCTTCATTGGAATACCAAAGTGGCCCGTTACTTCCTTTTGGGATTTATAAATACCCTTTGGTTATACCCAGCCTTGTGGCTACTTACTGGATAGATCGTAAGATTCAATGGAACATGGCCAATAGTATTGTACATCAACTGGAATGGTCAAAAGCGACCCGGGGAAAATACCCCGGGTCGCTAAAAAGCATTCGGGATGCCCAAGGGTTTCAGAAAATCCGCTATGAAGTGTATGGAATGGTTCCGGGTTTAGATTGGAATACTACGGTTGGAATTACCGATACTAAGACAGTGAAATTGGAGAATGGCGCAGGTATTGATGGAACCTAAGCACGCTGCCAGTGGTTTTGATAAAGGTCTGCAAAATATTTTGTAACCAAAATCTAAACTTCCTATCTAATGGTCATGGACCATGTAGGCAACTATATCCATGAATTTACCCGCTTGGAACGTTCCTGGTCCGATGACCAAGTAATTGACCATGTTTTACAGGGAGAAAAGGAGTATTTCGAGCTGTTGATTCGCCGGCACAACCGGCAGCTTTTCCGTATTGCCAGGGCTTATTTGCCTTTGGATGCGGAAGCTGAGGACATCATGCAGGAAGCCTATATCAAGGCTTTCGAAAAGCTGCATACTTTTCAGGGCCGCTCCAAGTTCTCCACCTGGCTGATCCGTATTTTGATCAATTGTGCCCTGGTGCGCAACCAGGAGCTTACTCGTGAAGCCTCACAAATAGATATTGATTCCCTAATCCAAAGTCAGCACCCCCCTTTTGAAGAGCCAAAACTGCCTTCTGAGGAATTGAAACGCAACCTTCGTGGAACTATGGAAACAGCCATCGACAGTTTGCCTGAAAAGTACCGTTTGGTATTTGTTATGCGCATGGTTCAAAACATGAGCTCCAAAGAAACGGCGGACTGTCTGAATGTGAGCATTGACAATGTTAAAATTCGTCTGCATCGTGCCAAAAAGCTCTTGCGTACCCGGCTGGAGAACGTACTGAATGTGGAGGAGCTCTATGGTTTTTACTTGGACCGCTGCGACCGCATCACCAAAACAGTTCTGGACCAGGTCCTGTAGCTCAACAAACTCGATTTCACACTCGCACCTCACACTCTTACCTCACACTCAACTTACTAGTACATCTGCAATATCAGTATTGTATCCATATAAGCATGGGCCAATATGGTGATCCATAAATTGCGTCCGTATCGCAAATAGAAGTATCCCAGAGTCCAGCCCATGGCCGCAGTTTGTATAATCCCTAAAAGTCCCCAACTAAAGTGCGCTAATCCAAAGATTACCCCGCTGATCATGACCGCCCAGAATCCGGGGTAGAACCCCTCAAACAACCGGTGGAGACGGGTGATGAGAAATCCTCGAAATACTACCTCCTCACCAAAGGAAGCGCTGATATATACTGCTAGCAAGGACAGCAGTACTAAAGGAAGATTTCCTTTTAGAAAGTCATACCCACTGAGATCGGCCTGTTGAGGAGCCCATCCAAAATTCGCGGCCAGCATGCCCACCACTATGAAAGCCACGGTGGCTCCCACAAATACTATCAAGGATCTTAAGATGGTAGAACGCCAGGAGAAGTTGTCCTTCCAGTCAAGTCCCAATAATGCCCACCGTTGGCTATGGCCCTTTTGAAGTCTCCAGATAATTGTCATCACCAGCAGGTAGGTGGTCCAAACTACTGCGTGGGTTAAGATTGGGTTGGGCTCTAACCAACGGCCGGCTATCCAAAGCAAAAAGATGGCCGTTCCAAATACTCCCAGTACCTCCCATAAAGGAATCCACCGATAAACTGCTTTTGTTTGATAGGCTTTTTTGAGGCTGACTTGTTCCATGTCTTCGTTGTTTTTGCTTAAAACAAATCAAAGCGCCCCTAATAATCGACGTAGTTCAGGAACTCGAACCTTTTTCTGAGATTTTTTTAACCCTGAAGGCTGTAGGTGTGGTACCGGTATATTTTTTAAAAAAGGTATTAAAAGACGATTTGGAGTTATAACCGCATTGGTAAAGTATCTCCAATACCGTGCGATCGGGCTGGCTAACCAGCAATTCTTTGGCCTCCGCAATCCTATGTCCGTTGACCCATTCATAGAATCGCTGGCCGTAGGATTGATTGATGACCTGACTTAATTTTTTTGCTGAAGTACCCATTTGGTTGGCCAATTGGTCAATGGAAAGATCCGCATCCAAGTAGGGTTTTTTGTCTTCTAAATAACGCTCAAGTGCTAGTCTTAGCTTCCCTCCTTCATCCTCTGATAATCTTGATCCCCTATATTTTACTTTTGGTAATGCGGCTATTCCCTCAAACAATTCCGAATGCTTTAGTGCTTTCAGCAACCAGCGGTTAACAAAAAACAGCAGCCAAATGATCAACACCAATAAACTTAGTCGGGCGAAATCAGTTTGGAAGATCACCGGCGCCAAGGCATGTAATATGGCCACTACCATAAGGAACAACACCGAATTCAGGGTGAATCCCAACCACTTTAGATCAATAGTGCCAATATTTGAAAACTGCGCCCGGATAGATTGGCGGTATTGACTTAATAGTCGGTACGACCACAGCAAATAAATAAGGGGGTGCAAATAAGTAAGAGACATGGCCAAAAAGATGGCTTTAGGTAAGCGAAACTGGTCTATGTCTTCCAGCATCTGAGTTTGCTGTGAAACGGGATGAAGATTCTGGATTAATAACATAAAGAATGCCAGTAGTATGAAGGGCACAAAATGCCACCACCATCGGTTTATCCATTTTACATCTTTATAAATTATGGTGTAGGAGTATAGGAATATTAAAGGACCATACAGCAGTACGAAGGCATCATCAACCAAGGCCAGCGGCCGGTAAAAGGAATCGTAGCCATTAAACTTAAGCAATAGGTCGATCAGATTCACAGCCAACAACAGAAAAAAGATCCCCAATATTCGGTTACTGAGAACTTTACCCTGCTTACTGGTAAATAAAAAGAAACACAGAAAGGTCAATTGACCGATCACCACAATAAGCAGAACTAAGCCCAATTTCTCAATCATCACCTAATAATAACAAATTATCAATGCCTGCACGCACTCCCACAGCCAAACTCACACTCAATTTGTATATTGCTTGCTGGATGGATTCAAGGAATATGATAAAGTTTTTGCTCTCGACCATGATTATCAGCTCCCTGCTTGTCGCTTGCCAAAACACAACATCTACAGAATCTACAGGCCAAAGCCCTCAGCCACCAGAAATGGAAAAACAGAAAATGGTCATTTACCAGGTATTTACCCGCTTATTCGGGAATACAAAATCTAATAATAAACCTTGGGGTACCCTGGAGGAAAACGGCGTAGGCAAGTTTCATCATTTTACTGAAAAAGCACTTCAAGAAATTAAAGATCTGGGCATAACCCACATCTGGTTTACAGGGGTTCCTCACCATGCTGTAATTACGGACTATTCTGATTATGGCATTTCAGCCGACGATCCCGATGTTGTGAAGGGACGTGCCGGCTCGCCTTATGCGGTAAAGGACTATTACAACGTAAACCCTGATCTAGCTGAAGATCCAGCCCGCCGACTTCAGGAATTCCAGGAATTGATCAAGCGCACCCATGCCCAAGGGTTGAAAGTAATGATCGATATCGTACCCAACCACGTAGCCCGGGGCTATGAGGGAAAGACCAATCCCCCGGGTGTGCAGGACTTTGGCGCCCAAGATGATACCAATGTTATTTACCATCGGGATAACAACTTCTACTACAATCCCCATGAGAATTTTAAGGTGCCGAACGCACTAGATGGTTACCTCCCACTAGGTGGAGAGCCCCACCCCATGTCCGATGGATATTACCGGGAAATACCCGCTAAATGGACCGGAAACGGATCTCGCTTGTCCCAGCCCCACTTCCATGATTGGTACGAAACCGTTAAGATCAACTACGGGATCCAGCCCAACGGCACCGAGGATTTCGTCTCTCTGCCCGATGGATTCCACCAACAAGGGTATGAGAGGCATCTTGAATTCTGGAACACCCAGGAAGTTCCGGACTCCTGGAAAAAGTTCAAAGATATCACCCAGTACTGGTTGCAATTGGGTGTGGATGGATTTCGCTTCGATATGGCCGAATTGGTGCCTGTGGAGTTTTGGAGCTATCTCAATTCCCAAATTAAAAGTCAAAATGATCAAGCCCTTTTGCTAGCCGAAGTATATAACCCCAAGCTTTATCGGGATTATATACAGTTAGGGAAAATGGACTATCTCTACGATAAAGTGGAATTATATGATACTTTGAAACATATCATCCAAGGCAATGGGTCGACAGATAACATCCCTCCAATCCTAGAAGGACTTGCCGATATTGAACATCACATGCTGCATTTTCTGGAAAATCATGATGAGCAACGTATAGCCAGTCCTCAGTTTGCAGGTAATGCTCAACACGCCAAACCTGCCATGGTCTTATCTGCCACCATCAGTACCTCCCCCACCATGATCTACTTTGGTCAGGAAGTGGGTGAACCTGGTGCAGAAGATGCCGGGTTTGGCAAGCCCTCACGAACCTCAATTTTTGACTATATAGGGGTACCCCACCATCAGCGGTGGGTGAACAACTTAGAGTTTGATGGTGGTCAATTGTCTTCAGAAGAAAAAGAGCTGCGTGATTTTTACCGGAGACTCTTAAATTTCACTTTGAACAACACGGCGTTGTTGGGAGAATACCGGGAAGTACATAGTTATAACCGTGAACAAACCAAAGGCTACTCCGATCAAGTATATGCTTACTTAAGATTTAAGGGGGAGGAAAAACTACTGGTGATCTGCAACTTTAGCCCATCACAGTCACAGCAATTCGATCTGCTGCTCCCTCCTGACATTGTAGCTACTTTGAATATACAGGATGGAAAAACATTCATTACAGATCAGCTTTATGGTGAACGGAACTTGGAATTGAATGTAGTGGATAATCTTGGGAAGATCCCTGTAAGATTGCTACCATTAGAATCCTTATTGCTAATAATAAATTAACAATCGGAAAGTGTCATTACCGTCGGTGTAAATACCATTGACCACTCCCCTTCAAATTTGCATATTGAATAAGCCAATCATCAAGTCAATATGCTTATTAACTTGCACAACCTGTTGCGGATCTTTCTGGCCATCAT
Source organism: Cyclobacteriaceae bacterium (assembly GCA_029861825.1). GTDB lineage: Bacteria > Bacteroidota > Bacteroidia > Cytophagales > Cyclobacteriaceae > JAJCYK01. The sequence continues at coordinate 1,296 of JAOTYN010000025.1, read as the reverse complement.
TGTTGGAGAATTGCTGTTAGTGCTGGGCACCACTTTAGTTCAGGAAATAATGTTTCATGGAATTGGCTGGTATGAATCCGGCCCTGTGGAATTAGTGTTAGGAGGATTGGGTTCATTTTTAGCAGCAATGCTATCCGGAGTCGCAGCCTTTTCAATAGTTCGTCGGCAAACGGAAATACCTTTGGGAGTGCTGTCACTGCTGGTGATATTGGAAACTTTTTGGTTGATTCAAACCGGCAAGGCTTCCGGACCTGTGTGGTTTGATGTAATCGGTGGCACTACTTTGGTTTTGGGATTATGGGTAGGAAGGTTTCTGTTGAGATCAAAGAAGTTGAAGCTATACGGTTAAAACAATATCATTGGTGTATTAATGTGGTTACAATTGATATTTATGTCGGTGATTTGTGGTTTCGAAAGTCTCCGGATCTTCTCTCATGACCTGGTTAACAAATAGGTGTGTAATTCTAGCAGGACTGACTTTGCTGTGGATTCCAGCTATGGCACAAGTCACCATCACTTACACCGGTAATATGGGAGTATTACTGGAATCTTCAGAACATGCCGTATTGATCGATGGGCTGCATGAGTTCTACAAACCGGCCTACCTCCCTCCTTCTGAGAAACTAGTTGCAGACCTCCTGCAGGAAGGCGGGAATTATCCAGTGCCGGACCTTTCTCTGGTCACCCATTACCATGGTGATCATTACAGTTCCCAGCTACACTTGGGATTACGTAAAACCACCGTAGTCGGCAGCAGGCAGGTAACGGACCCCTTAAAACAAAAAAGCTATGCCCACACCATTACCATCCCCTATGATGATTACCGGATAAACGAGTACCAATTTGAGGGAATGCAACTACAGGCCTTCCGGATGGATCACGGCAATGAATACCTGCACAAAAATGTGCAAAACATCGGTTACCTGATATCAATAGGAGGCAAATCCATATTGCACGTAGGGGATACCGATTGGTATGAACATGTTTTTGATGCGTTGCAATTACCACTTGAAACCATTGACTTGGCCATTTTACCTTACTGGCTGCTATGGGACGATCAGGGACCCCAGTGGGTGGATCAATACATTAAACCCAAACGTCTACTGCTGACCCATATAGATCCCAACATTAGCCCTGCTGATCTTAAAGAACTCCGCCATAAGCTTCCCGGTGTGGAGATATTTACCGTTTTGGGACAGGCCATAGTGGTGGAATGACTAGACCTCGTAAAGATAGAAATAATAAGATTTCATTGGGGTGCCCCCACCCACCCATTTTTAAATTACCAACTTTGAG
>JAOTYN010000347.1 GCA_029861825.1 Cyclobacteriaceae bacterium | reverse complement strand
ACTGGACAGAAAATACCCGGGGAATTGATGACATTAGAACTTCCCTTAGGCAGCCTTGTAACATTAAACGGTCAGGTGCTAGACGCAACCTCCATGGAGGTACTGAGTGATGCTTTGGTATCCATAGTAAATGAATCAACTGGTGAAGAGCAAGAAATAAGGTCGAATCAGCAGGGCAGATTTCAAATTCAACTGCCCAAAAATCAGAGGTATTCTTTAGTTGGCAAGCATGGAGTTAAAACCGGGATGGTGATGGGGTACCAGCCTGGAAATTCTGCGGAGGACAGCCTGCAATTATTACTAGAACACCAAGTACTGGCAATGGAGGATGAGCAAATAGAGGCTTTAGACGACAAAGCAAAAACCACGTTATTGGGTAATGGAGTACAGATTACCGGTCCTATTGAGATCGAGAATATCTATTATGAATTCGATCGTTGGGAGATTGGTACAGAAGCTGCTCAAGCATTGGATAAGCTGGTACAAGTTATGATTGAAAACCCTTCGCTTAAAATCGAATTAAGTTCACATACCGATGTCCGGGGTACGGAAAGCTACAACCAACACCTTTCTCAGAAACGGGCCCAGTCTGCGGTTGCTTATATGGTAACACGGGGTATTAACCAAAGAAGATTAACCTCAAAAGGATACGGGGAATCCAAGCTCCTAAACAATTGCCTAGATGAATTCGATTGTAATGAAGAGCAGCATCAGGAAAATAGGCGCACGGAATTCATGGTATTGGAATTTTAAATAAGCACACCGCTGGGGGAGAAGAAGAGTAATTTACCTTAACATTTAATTACTGTTCCACTGACGGTCTTTGGGAGCAATTCTTAGGAAATTGATCATCCCTCCACAAATCAGTAAATAAAAGAGCACCAAGACCAAAATTGCCAAATAATCCCATAGATCAGGTTTTGGTCTCAGTAAAATGTACAATATTGTGCTTAACCCTAAAGCAGCCACCCCCGAAGCTGTCCCAAAAAGCTTTAACCGAATTTGTTGAAGTAGTAGCAGCAAGAGTAGTGTGGGGATGCCATAGAGCAAATAAGATCCCTAACCTTTCCAACTTAAGGCTGCTAAAAATTCATCTATTTCTCGGTCCATGCCAATCAGGAATGCACAAAAAACTATGACGAGTAACCCGGCAATGATAAGTCTCATAAGGTGTTTAACGAATAACAACATAGTTAAAATCACAACAAAACTACTTAAAGTGCTAATAATTGCGTTTGGGTACTTCAAGGCCCATTTCGGACAGGAAAATTTGTTGGCTAAATCTTTATATATTTGATTTTTTAAAGAATGGCCATGGTCCTGCGGTTACTCTTAACAACTTAAATTAATATGTTAAATCAACCCAACCAAAACATACCAGCAAGTGGTTTAAAGGGTCTTTCTCAAAACTGGCGTCAGGACCTGTCAGCGGCGGTAAGTGTAGCCTTGGTGGCCATGCCTTTGGCCTTGGGAATTGCGGTGGCATCCGGTGTGCCGCCCATGTCGGGCATCACCTCCGCTATTATTGGAGGCGTTGTCACCACCTTCTTTAGAAGTAGCCATGTGGCTATTAATGGGCCAGCTGCAGGGCTCATTGCGGTAATTTTGGGGGCTTCTGCAGGATTAAATGACGGTACGGATCAAACTTTAAACTATGTGTTGGCGGCCATTGTGGTTTCTGGTGCTATACAGATCCTACTAGGACTTATGAAATTGGGTCGCTTAGCCGAACTGTTTCCTTCGGCGGTAATTCATGGATTGTTAGCCGCAATAGGGGTTATCATCATTGCCAAGCAGCTTCACGTGGCATTGGGTACCACTGCAGCAGGAGGCAATACCGTGGAAACGCTCTTTGGTGCTATTAAGAACTTGCCGCAGGCTAATCCTTTTGTAGCTATTATTTCAGTGTTGGGGGTATTACTTTTGGCTTATCATGCTCGTATCAGCTACAAACTTTTCCATTTCTTACCGGCACCTATTTGGGTGTTGATCTTAGCCCTGCCTTTTGTTTATGCCTTTGATTTCTTTACTGCCAGGGAAATATCTTTGCTGGGCAGGTCCTATGAGGTAGGCCCGCAATTCCTTATCTCCATACCGGACAGTATTCTTGACAGCCTGCTTTACCCAAATTTTTCTAAAATCAATACCGGAGCCTTCTGGCTGGCAGTAATCTCCATTACCTTAATCGCTTCCGTAGAAACTCTGGCCAGCACTAAAGCTGTAGATAAATTGGATTCGCACAAGAGAAAGACCAACTACGATAAAGACTTGGTAGGGGTGGGAGTCAGTACCATGATCTCCGGACTGGTGGGTGGCTTGCCTATCATTACCGTGATCGTGCGCAGTACGGTAAACGTACACAATAATGCCCAGACCAAATGGTCTAATTTCTATCACGGGATCCTGTTGCTGATCTTCGTGTTGATTGCAGCACCTGTTATTCAAAAGATACCGTTGGCTGCCTTGGCTGCCATTCTGGTTTTTACCGGTTATAAACTGGCCTCTCCCCGGGTATTCCGGGAGACATACGAGCAGGGCTACGAGCAACTGCTTTTCTTCGGCAGCACTTTATTGATCACGTTATATACTAATTTACTCTACGGTATTTTCTGGGGTATCGTGATTACCCTTACGGTGCACATTCTCTTGACCAGGGTACCCATTCCTACGTTTTTCAAAATGGCATTTGCTTCGGATACCAAATTGTACCAGAAAGATGATGGAAGTTGCGAGCTTAAGATAAAAGGTATTGCCAATTTTCTCTCCACGTTGCGCATCAACAAGATCCTGGAAAAAGTTCGACCCGGTCAGGATGTAAAGATCAACCTTGCTACCGCGAAACTGGTGGACTTTACGGTTCAGGAGAATTTACAGGAGTTCAGAAGGGTACAGCAAAACACTGGGGCCCAAGTCAGTATCACTGGGCTTGACCAGCATATCAGTACCACCAATCATCGTTTTGCTCTAAAAAGCCTGATCTCCGATATCCCCATTAGCTTGTCACCGCGCCAAAAACGACTTAAGAATATGGCGGTTGCCAACGGATGGAGTTATCAGGAGCAGGCAGAGTGGAATACTTCGTATCTGCAGAATTTTAAATTCTTCGATTCCCGTCCTATTGAATACAAGGCCAATATCATGTCTAGCGAATATCCGGACAACAACGTCCGATGGGAGATATGCGACATAACCTTCGACGAGGGTGCTTTACTGGCCAAAGAAGTATACCGTACCACCGTGGAGATGATTTTCCTTAATAAGCCTATGCCCAGATTTGTACTGGAAAGGGAAGGAATATTCGACAAAGTATTTAGCCCGGTGTTGGCCTTCACCGGTCAAAAAGACATTAACATCCCCCAGTATCCCAGGTTCTCTAATAGGTTTGTACTAAAGGGTGAAGACAGGGAAGCTATAAAGGCTTTCTTTACTGACGATATTGTGCGCTTCCTGGATTCGGAAGATGTTTACCATATCGAAAGTAATGGAGAAGCCCTGTTGGTCTTTCGCTCCTTGAATGTGGCTAAGAGCCAGAACATAGAGGAAATGATTCGGTTTTCTGGCAAGTTCGTGAATCGCTTACTCACTACCCCAGACAATGGTGAGGTTGATTCGTAGATACTCCTACCACCGACAGCCCTTCCAGAACTCTAGACAGCCCTGAAAGCATCGCCAGAGGGTACGTGATACACCGGGATATGGTCCAAAAGCTTCTTTAGCCATTCCACCAAATATTTCATTCCAGGTTCTTCGCTAACCGCATGCCCTAAAATGATGAGCCCCCGGTTCATACCAGCGAAGGTGGCGTCCCTGATATACTCGCTGGTCTCCCACTCTGCAACTTCACCTACTACCATGACATCAAACTCATGTTTGGACCACATGCCAATCTGATTCTCACCACCCCAGGCTCCTGGCAGCAGCGCCACAGAACTGCAGGTCATTTTAGGAGCCCCCACCAGGAAGGGCCGCGGTAGGTTCATCTTTTTTTTGAACATGAGCCCTAAATCCCCTAATGTGGTTTCTGGAATATTGAAAATGGTGGGTTCTTGGGGGTTTTGATGGGCTTCCCAACCTAACAAGCTGATCAAACCCTGTAATATGCCGTCGGGCCGAACCCGGTGCCAGTAGTCATGAAACCTCCAAACCGTAATGCCATTTTTTTCAATAAGGCTTTTTTTATATTGGTACACCCGGTCCTCTTGCAGCCATTCGGTACGGTCCAGATGGTTGTAGTAGGTAGGTTCGTGGGTGATAATAAGATTTGCTCCCAGATCAGCCGTTTTTTGTATCACTTCTGCGGTTGCCAAAAAAGTGCTTACAATACCACTACAAATTTGACCGGGGTCTCCTGATTTGAAGGTATCGACTGTTTCGGTGATCTCACCTCCTGGCACTATGCTCACTATAGCGTCAACGATTTCTTTAATGGTGGGATTAGGTGATAGTTGAGTTGAGGCCCCCTGTAGCCATTGTGGCCAGCTGTAAATGGACAATGCTGCCAAAGCCGCGCTCTTACTCATAAAATCCCTGCGAGGAAGCTTTTCCGAGGACATAGTTCCAACTTCTGGTTTAGAGGTTAAATACAAATCCCAACCGGTAGTCCATGTAATGGGTTAAGGACCGATATTGGCCTTCGCTAAGACTTAGTCCTGCGGCCGATTCCGAAATATGGCGATAATTAGCCTTGGTGCCAGTCATATAAGTAGCACCTAATTCTATCCACAGCCGACCGCTGGTGTCCTTGGATAACACCCCTTTGGGATTGAAAGCTAACCCCGC
>JAOTYN010000345.1 GCA_029861825.1 Cyclobacteriaceae bacterium | reverse complement strand
GGGTGATGAATGAGGGTAAATTCGTTACCAGGGGTATTCTCTTTGATGTAAACAAGGCAACCCTTAAACGGGAATCCATGGGTGTGATCAACCAGGTGGTGAAGCTCATGCAGGACCACCAAGACCTTTCTTTCAGTATTGAGGGTCATACCGATAACGACGGTGACGAAGCTTACAACCTCAAGCTGTCAGCCCAGCGGGCGGCAGCCGTAAAGCAAGCCTTAATAGCACAGGGAATTACCGCAGATCGACTACAAACCGCCGGCAAAGGGGAGACCGTTCCCCTGGATACCAATGCTACGCCTGAAGGCAAGGCCAATAACCGTCGCGTGGAATTCGTAAAACTTTGAGTTTGACTAGTTTCAAAATCTTTGCAGATGGCCTAATTTCCATTAATTTCCTTACCTAAGCTTAAACATCTAACATGAAGGTACTACTCAATATAATGGCAGCGGTTTTTCTTTACGGTCAATTTGGTCTTTGCGCCCAAGACCTGGTCCTTTTGAAAGTACAGGTAAGTCGCGAAGTCCCTGAAATGGACTTTACCAAAGATCAGTTTCTGCTGGATTATTGGTTGCAGGAAAAGGAAAAGCTGGTAGCTCTGGATCCTGAGGCCACCGATATAAGCCTATTCAACACCGATCAAGGCCAGGATTTGATACAGCTTCACCAAAAAGTGGTGCAAGACTACCACACTTATGTCGAGGAACAAGCAAAGCGGGGACGTATTATGTTTACTTCCCGAACCGGTGTGTTGCTGGACCCTGGCAAGGTCCAGGTTCTGGATGATACCGTGGGGTTTCGTTTCGAAATAGATTGCTGGGCGCTGCCCGCTGCAGGAACAAGCTTTGTGGAGTTAAAGGGGACTTTGGTGTACAAGGTGGTAGACCAGGATGCTAAAGTTCAGAAAGTATCTGTTGACCTGGAAATACTGGGACGGGAAAACCAAGTAATGGTTGACCAAGACTCCATTACCATATCTCAATATGGCAGTTCCAATATAGGGGACAAGCAGTGGATCAACTACCAGGTAGATAGGATAGAATTCCCCTACGCATTGGAAAAGTTAGAGGTGTACAACGAAAAGGATGAGATGATCAGTAATCCCCGTTCGAGCGGTTATGTGGTGGGCATACCCCCGGAATTTACCCACCGGCCGCTGCGGCTGGTTTTCCACTACAAAGGCCTTAAAACCAAATCTTACAATATCGATACCAGGGTAGGGCTGGGGCTGTAAAGTAACCGGTTTAACTGCCAGTGGAATCAGCACTTCCACTTCCCGAGACTCTATCACCGGTATAAAAAATAATGGTGCCAAACGAGGGCAACCCTCTCGAAAAATCGAACTTTGCCCTCTTAAATGTTTAGCACCATATTCACTTAATGTTGGTAGCACACTAAGATTTTAATCCACCTCGATTAATGCTTTTACGAGGGCCTAAACTACAAATCAAGTCAATTTAAAATGGCGAATTTCGATAAAGTTCAACCGCTCATGGTTGAGTGGGGACTGGTTATCGATCAGGGTGGTAAAATGAAAAATATGGGGGATGCCAAAAGAGGGTAGTTTGATTGATTCAGTATTATTATTTTTCTTATATTATCTAGGTTCCATTTCGGTGGAACCACCAACTTCATTTCTTCAGCCACAAAATTTATCACATTGATTTGTGAGACCGCAATATCCCTGTATGCGGCGTAATATATTTATGGACTAAAATGACCACCACATGATCACTAATTTTTACCAATTCTTGAAACCGTCTCACAGCATCGTAATCGTTTGGAGATTTTGTAGTTGATATCTGTCATGTATTTGTGTAACTAAAGTAACATACTTTCAATAGCCTTTAGCCGTACTTTATAGTATCAAAAAATAAAATACGGCCATCATGAAAATAGAACAAATTTACACCGGGTGCCTAGCAGAAGCAGACTATTATATTGAATCAAACGGCGAAGCAGCTATTATCGACCCTCTCAGGGAGGTGGCTCCCTACATTGAAAGATCCAAAGAAAATCAAGCAACCATCAAATATGTCCTGGAAACGCACTTTCATGCAGATTTTGTTTCCGGACATTTGGATCTAGCCAAAAAAACGGGAGCTCAGATCGTATACGGACCTACCGCTCAGCCAAACTTTGAGGCTTTAATCGCTGAAGACGGACAAGAGCTTCCTTTGGGAAACATCAAAATTAAGGTGCTCCACACTCCCGGTCATACCATGGAGTCTTCCACCTATTTGGTGTTGGATGAGCACAATGATCCCTATGCTATTTTTACTGGCGACACCTTGTTTATTGGAGATGTAGGGCGACCGGATCTGGCCGTGAAGACTGACCTTACCCGTGAGGACTTAGCCGGACATTTATTCGAATCTTTGCGCAACAAGATTATGCCCTTACCTGATGAAGTAATCGTCTATCCCGCTCACGGCGCGGGTACTGCTTGTGGCAAGAACTTGAGCAGTGAGACATTCGATACCCTGGGCAATCAAAAAATGTTTAACTACGCCTTGCGCCAGGATATGTCCAAAGAAGAATTTGTAGAGGAAGTGACCGAGGGCTTAGTAGATCCCCCCCAATATTTCCCTAAGAATGCTGTTTTGAACAAAATGGGTTATGACAGTATTGATGAAGTTTTGGAGCGCGGAGTTGTTGATCTTGATGTGAAACAGTTCAAGGATGTAGTGGAGAGAAACGAGGCTTTGATCCTGGACACCCGTCACAAAAAAGATTTTGTGAAAGGTTTTGTACCCGGATCCATCTGGATTGGTATCGAAGACAATTTTGCACCCTGGGTAGGAGCCTTGATCACGGACTTGAATCAGCCAATTGTTTTTCTGGCCCATCCAGGTACTGAGGAGGAGGTGGTTACTCGACTTTCCAGAGTGGGTTACGACAATACTCTGGGCTTCTTAAAGGGAGGGATAGCTGCCTGGGCCGCGGCAAACAATGAGGTAAATACCCTCGAGGAGATCAGTGCTAGGGATTTTGCCAAAGCGTTTGATGCACGGGCAAAAAAGGTTACCCTGGATGTGAGGAAAGAAAGCGAATTTGAAGCGCAACACTTAGAAGGTGCCCAAAATTTCCCACTTGATTTCATCAATAAAAATATGGAGCAACTAGATCAAACTCAAACCTACTATCTACATTGTCAAGGAGGATACAGATCCCTGATCACGGCATCCATCCTTAGAGCCAGAGGGTTTAAAAAACTGGTCAATATTAAAGGTGGGTTCGATGCCTTAAAAGATGCTGATTTGAAAGTAACCGCTTTCAAAGAGCCCACCACCATGTTGTAGTGAGGTTTTGGTTAGGCAGTCCCTGTTTCCGCAATGGGGGCTGCCTTTAGTTTGTCATAAATTAAAACATGGAAATGTTAGATCTGTTTAAAAAGAAAACGAAGCATTATCGGGACATCGAGCCCCGGGAATTCAATGAGTTACAGGAAAAGGGGGGAGTGGTATTGGACGTAAGGGCTCCCAAGGAGCTTAGTGAAGGATTTGTCCCCGGGTATGAGCTCATAGACTTTCTCGATAGTGGATTTAGTAAGAAAATAGCCCAGCTGGATCGCGAGAAAACATATTTGGTTTATTGTCGGAGCGGGAACCGCAGTGGTAAAGCTTGTGCCATGATGAAGGAAATGGGGTTTCGAGAGGTTTACAATTTGGATGGCGGTATCCGGGCCTGGAACAAATATTTTAAGTGATATGCTTAGTTCGTTCAAATATTGGTTTGTAATGACAACAATGATTCTTCTGGGGGCTTGCCAACAGCAAGAACAAACCCAAACAGTCAGTTCCCAGCAGTTAGATACCTGGGTGTTGGCTCAGGGAAATCAGGTAGCCGCAGATGCACAAAAGACCTTGAGCGGTCAACTTAAGGCATCTATGAGTGATGGGGGCCCCCAGCAAGCCATCAGGTTCTGTAATACCGCTGCAAGAACCATCACCGATAGCCTTTCAAGAGGACATGAGGTTAGCATAAAACGCACTGGCTTGAAGCTGCGTAATCCCCAAAACAGTCCCACTCAAATTGAACAGGCCGTGTTGGAAGAGTTCCAACAAGCACTAAACGACAGCACGGCATTAGAGTCCAAAGTGATCCACCTCGACCATGAGATCCTCTTTGTCAAGCCTATCCTCATCAATAATCCCCTCTGCCTCACCTGCCATGGTGCCAAAGGCACCCAGATAGGGGAGGAAACAGTACAATTGTTGGATCGCCTATATCCTAACGACGCCGCATACGCTTTCCAAATGGGAGATTTAAGAGGGATGTGGAGCATTACCTTCGATAAGCAGGAGATTGAGCAGTACTTAAACTCCACAAAAAAGTAAAGGTGCCGGGCTAAAATTAAAGGAAATTGCTTCCTGGCCAGGAACCCTTAACTTTGGGCATCTATGACCACAGATCTTTATCACGGCACCTCCAAAAGATCGGCGTCCGCCATTCTAAGGAAAGGATTTAATCTACGCCGACAGGTGTGGGGTAGAGGTTGGGGCAATGGCGTATATTTGAGCGGTACCGCCAAATTCGCCACCACCTGGGGACCCGTGCTTTTACGTTGTCAAATGAAGTCTGGTACCCGCATACTATGGCATGATTCCTATGAGGTAAAGGTGATAAACTATCTTAAGAAGGAATTTAAGTACGACATTTCCAAACCGGATTTTTGGAAGCATCTTCCGGCCAACAAGCAACTAACCAAAAATGAACTGATCAATCTGTGGAGATACTTAACCGAGAAATGCTATCAGCATCCCAACCGGTTTAAGAAAGGAACCTATGAGCAT
>JAOTYN010000024.1 GCA_029861825.1 Cyclobacteriaceae bacterium | reverse complement strand
CCCTTATTAAAATTACGTTAAAGGAAGCTGATTATCAACCCCAAGTATCACAAAAAGTCAAGGAATACAGCAAAAAGGCACAGTTAAAAGGCTTTAGGCCAGGAAAGGTACCTATTGGTTTAGTGAAGAAAATGTACGGCAAATCCATATTGGTGGACGAGGTCAATCAGATACTTTCCAGTTCTATATCCAATTATATCAAGGAAAACGACCTTAAGATATTGGGCGATCCGCTTCCCAATTCTGAAAAGAACCAGGAAATTGATTGGGACAATCAGAGTGACTTTGAATTCGAATACAACATTGGACTGGTAGAGGACTTCAAGTATGAAATATCTAAAAAGAAAAAGATAACATCCTACTCCATAAAGATCGACGATAAGATGTTGGATGAGGAAGTGGAAAATATCCGAAAAAATTACGGTAATCGCATACATCCGGAGCAGTCGGAAGCTGGTGACATGGTGAGTGGTGAACTGACGCATGCTGCAGGGGACATCAACAATACAACCACCATCTATATAGATCAGGTGGAGAAAAAAGAGCAAAAGAAATTCTTGGGATTAAAAGTCGGAAACGAAATCACCTTCGATTTACACAAGGCTTTTAAGGAGACCGGATATCAAGCCAGGATGTTGGGTATAAGTGTAGATGAATTGCAAGCGTTGAAGGATACTAAAGTCTCCTTAAAAGTTGAGGAGATCAGTCGTATAGAGCCCGCTGCCCTGGAGCAAGAATTCTATGATAAGCTTTTCGGTAAAGACCAGATCAAGTCTGAGCAGGAGTTACGAGATAAGATCAAGGAATTTATGGGTGAAAACTTTGAGCGTGAAACCGATCAATTTCTAATACAGAGCATTCGGGAGACTCTAGTGGGGACTACTAAGATGGACCTGCCGGAAAAATTCCTTAAAAAGTGGTTGGTCATATCCAACCAAGGTAAGGTAACTGAAGAAGATGTAGAAAAGGAGTACCCCCGGTATGCCGAAGAAATGAAATGGAACCTTATCCTCAACAAAATTGCCGAAGATAACGAAGTGAAAGTTGAGAATGAAGAAGTCGTGAGTCGTGCCAAAGATATGATTCGTGGACAATTGGCCAGCAGTGGCCTTAGCGGGCAAATGGAGGACCAGTTAGATGTGTTTGCGGACAATTATCTGAAAGGTGAAGAAGGACAGAACTATTTACAAGTTTTTAATCAGGTCCGTAACGATAAGATCATGGATTTCATTAGGCATGAAATTAGTGTTGCCAAAAAAGAGGTCAATCTGGAGCAATTTAGAAAAGCTATAGCTAAATAATCAATGTACCTTAGTGGGTTAAAAAGTCCTTTTTCCGAAGGGCTTTTTTTTTATTTTTGTACACCTTTTAATTTGAAATAAAGTAGTTTTAGCTTCACTCAAATTATCAAAGTAGCAATGATCGATAAAAACGAATTCCGGAAATTTGCCGTCAAGGATCAAGGGGTCTCAGGAAGTACTTTCGACAGTTATGTTCAAAGAATAGAAAGTATGACCCGAGCGGTTATTGAAGAACGCCCTACCAATTTTAGAGAAATTGATGTGTTCTCCAGGCTTATAATGGATCGTATTATCTTTCTTGGTTTGCCGGTCGATGACAATATCGCCAATATCATTACCGCACAGCTGTTGTTCTTGCAATCAACAGATGCGAAAAAAGAAGTTATGCTCTATGTAAATAGCCCCGGAGGTTCCGTCACTGCTGGTCTGGGAATTTACGATACCATGCAATATATCACCCCTGATGTGGCTACCATCTGTACAGGTTTGGCGGCGTCCATGGGTGCTGTACTGTTGGCGGGAGGAGCCACTGGCAAAAGAAGTGCTTTGCCACACGCCCGGGTAATGATACACCAGCCAAGCGGCGGTATGCAAGGCCCTTCCAGTGATATGGAGATCTCTTTGAAACTCATTTTGTCCTTGAGGAAAGAACTTTATCAAATACTTTCGCAACACAGCGGTAAAAAAGTAGGTGATATCGAGAAGGACTCTGACCGGGATTATTGGATGACGGCGACAGAAGCCAAGGATTACGGACTGATTGACGAAGTGCTTACAAAATCCTAAAAAAGGGCCCTGAACAAGGGTAATTTTAGTATATTAAATTTATGGCTCAAGTAACCTGTTCATTTTGCGGTAGAAATAAGAAGGATGTAGATCTGATGATCTCCGGGATAAATGCGCATATCTGCGACAAATGCATTACTCAGGCGCAACAGATCCTATCGGAAGAGTTAAAGACCAAATCTACCAACAGTTCCACACCTAATTTTAATCTCATCAAACCTGTGGAATTGAAAAAATACTTAGATCAATACGTGGTGGGACAGGACGAAGCCAAAAAAGTGATCTCAGTAGCGGTTTACAATCACTACAAAAGACTCATGCAACAGCGTACTGATGAGGAAGTGATCATAGAAAAGTCCAACATAATTATGGTGGGGGAGACGGGAACAGGTAAAACCTATTTGGCACGTACGCTGGCCAGTATTCTGCAAGTACCTTTCTGTATTGCTGATGCTACGGTACTTACAGAAGCAGGTTATGTGGGTGAAGATGTTGAAAGTATTCTTACACGTCTACTTCAATCCGCCAATTACGATCTGGAAGCGGCAGAACGCGGTATTGTATACATAGACGAATTAGACAAGATCGCACGGAAATCCGACAACCCTTCTATAACCAGAGATGTTAGCGGGGAAGGTGTACAACAGGCCTTGCTGAAGTTATTGGAAGGCACTTCCGTAAACGTACCTCCTCAAGGAGGGCGTAAACACCCTGATCAGAAGATGATTTCTGTTAATACGGAAAACATATTATTCTTATGTGGCGGAGCATTTGATGGCATTTCCAGAACCATAGCCAACCGATTGAATACCAGACCGCTGGGGTTCTCATCCAACGAAGAAAAAGATGAAATCACCAGTATGGACGAGGACAATATGTTGCAGTTCATTACTGCTCAAGATCTTAAAAGCTTTGGGCTTATCCCAGAACTGATCGGTAGACTGCCGGTGCTTACCTATTTGAATCCTCTTACCCGAGACATTCTGAAAAAAATATTAACAGAGCCTAAGAATGCCCTGTCTAAGCAGTATGTCAAGCTTTTTGAAATGGAAGGGGTGCAACTGGAATTCGAACTGGAAGCTTTGGATTACATCGTTGACAAGGCGGTGGAGTTTAAATTAGGTGCCCGGGGATTGCGCTCTATATGCGAAGCGATCGTTACCGACGCCATGTTTGAAATTCCTTCTGAGAAGAGTATCAAGAACTTAACCATCACCTTGGATTACGCAAAGGCTAAAATTGAAAAGTCCAAGTTTAACAAACTAAAAGTAGCCTAGCCTTTAGTTTGCAAAAATTCATATATAAGCCTGGCGGTTTCCTGCGAGGCTTTTTTATTGCCTAACAACACCTTGACTTTGCGATACCCTGTCAACTGAGTTTTTTGGGTAGGTCCATCCACGGCAATTTCTTGCAGCTGCTTCTGTAAATTATCCCGGTTAAAATCCCCCTGCAACAACTCAGGTACCACCTCATCCCCAGCAATCAGGTTTACCAGGGAAATATAGTTCACTTTCACCACCATCTTTGCTGCCAGGTAGGTCAACCAACTGGTCTTATAACAGACTACTTGCGGAACCCCGAACAGTGCAGTTTCCAATGATGCTGTTCCGGATGCTACCAAAGCCGCGCATGACATGGTCAACAAGGGATAGGTTTCATTGAAAACCACTTTTACATTATTGCGCTGCAAAGCAATTTGGTAATACTCCCTGGGTATGTTATCAACTGCTGCCACCACAAAGTTATGCTGAGGAAAGGCTCCTACTAAATCAAGCATTAGGCCCAACATGTGTTGGATTTCCTGTTTGCGGCTTCCAGGTAGCACAGCAATCAAAGGCTGATGATTAAGGCCATGACGGGTCCTGAAAGAAAGGTCCTTTGGAACTTCCCCAGTGGTTTCAACCAACGGGTTCCCTACATAGTCTACCTTATATTGAAACCGCTGATAAAATTCTTTCTCAAAAGGAAGGATGGCATACATACGATCCACATACTTCTTAATTTTGAGGACACGCCTTTGATTCCAGGCCCAAATTTTAGGTGAGATATAATAGCACACCGGTATTCGGTGTTTGTGTGCAAAAGCTGCCATCTTGAGGTTAAACCCAGGATAATCAATTAGGATCAAAACCTCAGGCTGGTAGGACAGCAAATCCTCTTTGCATCGGTCCAAATACCGTTTAATAGTAATTATATTGGTCAGGACTTCCCAAATTCCCATAAAAGCCAGGTTCTTATAATGGACTACCAGGTCCATACCGGCGTTTTTCATGAAGTCCCCACCCCATCCCCGGACTTGAGCTTCACTGTCGCATTCCTGAAGAGCTTTTATGAGGTGGGATCCGTGCAAGTCACCGGATCGTTCACCAGCAATGAGGTAGTACTTCATACGCCTGGCCCATAATATTCCACATAGTTTCTGGGTGTTTCATACAATTTTATGCAGAATAAACTACCATGAGAGGTTATGGAGGAAATTTTGGGCTCCAAGATATTCCAAATCTCCTGGGCCAGCACCTCCGTACTGGCCATTTTGCCCGCCATGAAAGGCACATCCAAATTGAGGTTCTGGTGATCCAATTCTTCCAGTACCTCTTTTTTAATCAATACGCTAAGCTTCTTCAAGTCCACCACAAATCCCGTTTCAGGATCCGGATCGCCGCTCACAGTGACAATCAAGTCGTAATTATGTCCATGCCAATTCTCATTGGCACAGGGCCCGAATATCTCAATATTCTTTTCCCTGCTCCAATTTGGGTTGTATAGTTTGTGAGCTGCGTTGAAGTGCTCCTTACGACTGACGTAAATCATACCCGTGAATTTGTCCCAAAGATACGAAACTGAGGCTAATTGCCGGGATTGGAAGAGAGGGGGTGTAATTGCAAGATATTAATGGGCCCATGGTTCAGTCCCATAAGTGATTCTGATGCGTGATTTTCTGGACGATAATGTACCGAAATGGTGCTTTTGGAGGGATGATTTTGTAATGGGGGTACTCTACATACCTGCATTTTAAATAATGCACGTATATCTGCAAAATTTAGTATTTGTATTTTAGATTTTACCTACCTAGCCCTATAAATGCATACCCGATAAAGCAAATAGGCAGTTAAATCAATACGCCAACTGCTCGTAATATTTCACTACCTCAATCAGGTCGCTCTCCTCTTTCAAGTTCAAGTGCTGCTGCTTAATGAAGGTATTGATCTTATCAGAATTGGATAGTTCCTTGAAGTCTTTCTTCCTACCTTTCAATTCAAAGTATTTCCCAGTGGACTTTTCTCCCAGGTAATGTAAGATATCCTGATCGATTTGGTAGTTACGACTTCCCACGTGAAGCAGTTCGTTGTAGTTCGGCTTAATAACCTCTACTAAAGTCTTTCTATACAGCGCCACATGAGGACCATTGTAAACCCTCATGAGGAGCGCATCGCCACTCAGTCCCGGCAGTACATTGGTGTTAATCAGTGTTAGGGATTGGTCCAATAGCCTTATAGAGTCTACTACCAAAGGATTAAGGTTGTACTCTTTTCCTTCAACCCGCACCGCCACAATATGATTGAATATATCATAGTTAATTTCCAGCAGGGACTTGGTCTTTCCCTGGTTCAAATAAATCTCTGCTTTCTGCCAGTCCTCGAACAAATTGGCAGAGCCCTCTACTTCCGTGGGTGGTGTCAACACCCTCATAATCCCTGTGGGGTCCACGATATTTTGAGGATCCCGGTTCAACTTCACCTGTTGTGCCATGCTTTCCAAGCCCAGGATCATCATAAACGCGGCTAGATAAATGAAGTTCTTCATAGTAAATACGTTTTTAGTAAAATTAAAAAAGCTAGCCGTCTCCGGCTAGCTTTTTTCTGGTAAACTCAATATTCTAATCAATATCAGAAATATTGACATTAGCACTTTTCAGAAAGTCGGTTCCACCCCGACCAACTGCAAATACTGTACCATCGTCACCGGTTGCACCGGCAAGAGTGATGGTAAGCGTTTTGTCGCCATCGGCCACACCATCAGTGAGGATGGTGATCACCAAGTCAACATTATCAAAGTCCTCCACATCATTAGGGTTGTGGGGTAAGACGATAGATCCCCCGCCGGCAGCAGAATTGGCTACGGTAAAATCCGTGCCAAAAACAGCCGTACCGCCGAAGGTAAAGTCTACAGTGATATCGCTAAGGGTACCGGTGGGTACTTCAATATTGAAAGACACATCCGGATCTCCTTCAGCTACGTTCTCGTCATCGATAGTTGCACTCTCTCCACTGCCATTAAAGGCCACATAACCTGGTAGGTCCTGAAGAGCGATGTCACTATCAGCTAATTCAAAGTCATCACAAGAATATATTGCAAAACTTACGATGGTCAGTATATAAAATAGTTTTTTCATCTTCTTCTACAGTTATTAATTTTCAAACCAGACTTTGGTATCTGTGGGCAAATTAGCCGGTGTATTAGGATTAGAACCAACCTCATCCGGTGGATAGTTAAACCGCTTCAAAATAGTAGTGATCGAAGCAGCCGGAGGCGGCTCCAATGCAGGCGTATTGGTACGGCGAACGTGATTCCAACCCACTACAGGGCGCAAGAATGCTTCAACGTAAAGTTGCTCATGTACTTCCCTAAGAGCATCAGCTGTTGACAAAGCATTGAGATCCGGCAGACTGGCCACATAATCATCGATCTCAGTGGTCGTCAAACTAACCGGGCCAGCTTCATCCTGTCCCCAGAATTGGCAAGCAAGTCTTACTCCATTGCGCATTTCAACGTCCGGATCATCGCCAGTAACTCCCAGCAGGGCTAACTCGGCACGATACAGGGCCATCTCCGATGGCATCATCCACTGATTGGGAAGATCACCTCGAAGCACATTATCACTAATGATGGCTTGTGTAGAAGTAGGGAATGAACCGTTGTTGGGAGTTGGATAGGTGTCCGTTCCGGAAAGATCATCCAAGAAGAGTTTGATCCTGGGATCATTCTTGTTGAACATTATGTCTCTGAAAACGGGTCCTGCGCCAAAGAACTGGGCTCCTGCGTTGGTTCCAGATCCACTGAACTGTACCAGGATCTGCTTCCAGGCGTTACGAGCTCCGGCAGCATCTTCATACCGCAACAAGGTAGCTTCCGCGTTGGTCTCCACTAAAGGTTGAGCTAGAGTAGCTACGATATCGCCATCCACTGAGGTGTCTTTGTTTCTTATTAACATAAGAATCCTCAATTTCAGGGAATTCGCAAATTTTCTCCAAAGATCCATATCACCTCCGTAGATCAAATCCCCTGCGGATACATCAAAGTTTCCTTCAGCGGGAATCCCATCGACTAAGCTAATGCCTTCATTCAGAAAAGATACCGAACCTCGAAGCACGGTCTCCTGACTGTCGAACTGCGGAAAGGGAAAATCCACTCCGTTAAGTGCCTCTGTAAAAGGTACCTCATCCCAGATACACGCCAGCTCATAGAAAGCCAAGGCTTTCATGATTACGGCAATGGCTGCTACATTATTACTAGTTGGTCCAGCCGCTTTAGCGTCTTGTTCCAACAGGATCAAGTTCCCCAAAACATCCGTATACCATATAGCCCAGGTGTTTCCGGTTAGGAATATACTAGTGGAACCATTACGAGGCGAGTTAAAGGTCGCGGATAAATACTGGGTGACATCGGTAGTACGAGTACCCAGTTCCGTAGTCTTACGATTGCCATACGTGGCAAAAACAAAGGGCAACACCGAATTAGGCGGAGCTGAAGTAGCAGCCAAAGGGTCGGTATTGATATCCAGGGCATCATCACATGCCATGGGCATAGTGAGGAAAGCAATGGTCAGTATATATATATATATTTTCTTCATCATTGAAATCGATTAAAAGGTTGCTCTCAAGTTAAAACCGAAGCCTCTGGTTGAAGGCACTCCTGATCTTTCGATCCCAAATCCGTCAGCGCCTGCACCAAACAAGCTGGCCTCCGGATCAATATGAGGAACCTTAGAGTATAACAAGGCCAAGTTCCTACCTTCCACTCCTACCTGAATACCGCTAATAAAGGAATTGGTAAACAAGTTAGAGGGTAAGGTATAAAACAAGCCTACCTCTCGAAGTTTCACATAAGAAGCGTCGAATATGGTGGGCTCCGAAATACTGTTATCATCCAGGCTTTGCCAGAAATCCACAGCACTTCTCAAAGGCACATCATTTTCCCGGATGCTTCCGTCATCATTGATGATCACACCTTCGGTATCAATAAAGGTACCTTCCCTGTTACGCAGGGTTTCATCGGTAAATCCTCCTGTCCACATATTTTCGACAGTTGCAGAACGCAATAAGCCGCCGTTGCTCCAGTCAACCGTAACGTTCAAGGCGAATCCTCGGTAACTAAAGGTGTTGGTAGTTCCCATAGTAAAGTCAGGGAATACGCTACCATACTCTTTGGCAACACCTGGGACTCTAGTTCCATCGTTTTCGTTTATCACCGGACGCCCGGTAGTTTCCTCTCGTTCCCAAGGAACACCAAACAACTGGAATTCCTTGCCGGGAACAGCCACCAATTGAACACTATTAAAGGCACTGGCAATGATCACACGGTCGGTACCTTCGGTCAGCTCATCTACAGTAGACTCAACATGACTAAAATTCACGGTTGCGTCCCAATTGAAACCTCCATCCGTCTGAATGATACCGGCATTAAGGGTTACCTCCACACCTTCCTGGGTTACCTGTCCCACGTTTACAGTTTTAAAGCCAAAACCGGTAGATTCCGGGATGGGCACATTCAGGATTTGGTTCTTGTTCTCACTGCTGAAGTAAGCCAGATCCAAACCTAAACGACCATCGAAGAATTGCATATCCAAACCAAATTCATAACTGGTTTGCTCTTCCGGTACCAGGTCCTGATTAGGAATAACATTGGTCTTGTCATAACCGGATTGTCCCTGGAAGGGGAAATTCAGGTTCAAGCTATACTGCCCGGTGGCCACTGTTCGTGGGAAGAATCTAAACAACAGCTGATAAGCTCCTGCGTCATTTCCCACTTGAGCGATACTCGCTCGGAATTTAGCATAAGAAAGTACATTTCCACTAATATCCAAGGCATCGGTAAATACCCAGGCCACACTGGCGGAAGGGTAAAAATAAGAGTTGTTATCCAATGGCAGCGTAGAAGACCAGTCATTGCGAGCGGTCAGGGTCAGAGTAAGCCAGTCTTTATAGGACATTACGGCCTGACCATAAACCCCAAAAAGCTTTTGTTCCGTATAATCTCGGTCCGAAGCACTGGTAAGGGTGTTACCCGGTGCAAATATTTCAGGTACTACGAAGTCTTCGCCATCAATGCGATCCAGTTCGAATACCCGACGGTTGTAATTCCAACCTGCCAGGAAGTCCAATGTGAAATTCTCATTGATATTCCAGAAATAGGTTCCGATAGCGTCAATATTTAACTGGGTTCGCTGAATGACATCGTTACGAAAAGTACCGGTAAACCTTTGAATGGTTCCCACACGGTTGGTGATCAAACGTTCATCCACGTCCAGGTCATAACCCACCCTGGCCGTCAGGTTAAGATTTTCGATAGGAGTAAATGTAGTCTCAAAATTACCTAAAAATCGGTCATCTTCACGATCATTACGGTTTTCGTTTTGAATCCAAAAAGGGTTATTGTCTTCAGTTCCAATGGTATTGATCTGATTGCCACTGGCGTCGATCCAAGGTTGATAATCCCTGAAGTCAACGGTTCGTACAAAAGCACTTAAACCAATAACATTGGGATCATTAGCTCCGGATACTCCGGTTCCTTCTGATGTCGTACGTATGTACTGGGCAGAGAATCTGGAACGGAATTTATCGGAGTGCTTGAAACCAGCGTTAAAAGTAGCGGTCAGGCGGTCCAATGATGCTCCTGGTAATACCCCCGTTTGATTCAGTGACGTCAAACTCAATCGATAATCCCCTCTGTCATGGGCATCCGAAACTGCAAAGTTATTTATTAGTGTAGTTCCTGTTTCGAAAAAGTCGTTGATGTTGTCATTGAATGCCTGCAAAGGCACGCGTTCACCAGTAATGGCTTTGGAAACGGTTTGTCCGACGATACGGGCTCCAAAGTTGCTGAAAGTTGCCGAAGAATCGTATTTCATAAATTCTCCACCAGCATATTGATTCTGGAAGTCCGGCTCTTTGAACAGTTCATCAAATCGAATTGAGGAGTTAATCTCCACTGAAGGTCCACCACCAGCTCCAGATTTACCTTTTTTGGTGGTCACCACAATAACACCAGCCGCCGCACGGGATCCGTACAGAGCAGTAGCAGCAGCCCCTTTCAGAACGTTGATAGACTCCACGTCGTCGGGGTTAATTACTGAAGCGCCATTAGCAAAATCCCGGTTACCCGTGATCCTGGATCCTGAAGCAGTTTGATTGTTATTGATGGGTACGCCATCAATCACCCATAGGGGATTGTTACGGCCGCTAAGGGAACTCACCCCTCTTACGGTAATTTTTGAGGAAGCTCCCAGGTTACCACTGGTATTGGTAATATTAACCCCGGTCACTTTTCCTTGTAAGGCATTTACAACGTTGGTTTCCCTGGCAACTACCAGGTCCTCCGAATTAACACCCGAAATGGAATAACCCAATTCACGTGCTTCACGCTCTATACCTAATGCAGTTACTACAACTTCTGACAGTTGTTGTACATCTGCAGCCAACGTGATATCAATTACTGATCTGGAACCTACCGCCAACTCTTGGGTTATGAACCCAATGGAGGAGAAAACCAGTACAGCTTCATTAGAGGTTACGTCAATCTTGTACATACCTTCTATATCAGTAACTGTACCTGACGTTGTCCCTTTGATAACCACATTCACACCAGGTAATCCCTCAGAGTCATCTGAGGAGAGAACTTTACCTGACACTGTGCGACCCTGTGCCCATGACTCGGTAATCAAGGCAGAGCACAAGATGAAGCAAATTAGTAGAATCTTCTTCATAGTGTTTTAGTTAATTTAGAATAATTTAGAATAGCTAAACTTAATAGAAATGTAAGGTTTATAAAAAAATACCATCACATTTTTAACTTATTTTGGGGTATTAATACCGTAAATTGGGGGATATTGTGAGCTAATTTGGCAAAATGTCTGTCAACCTACTCCTACTGTAAGCGGTAATCCTACCGCATAACAGGTTATTGAAAATGATGAATGGTAAAAAAAGCCGGCAAAAACCGGCTTAGAAACGGCAATTTTTATACAACTTACTGCAAAATTATCTTTGAGGTACGGGTACCTAACCCAGTGTTCATACGCACGAAATAAATACCACTTACGAAGTTCAATTGATCTCTGTTCCAATTAAACCTGCCGGGGCCTTGATTCCTGATTCCCAAGTCATAACGGGCCATTAAGCGACCGTCCGTGTCAATGATATCAAACGAAACCCGGGTAGGCTTAGGCAGAAAATAACTAAAGCTGGTTCCCTGTTGTACCGGATTTGGTTGGCTGGCAAGAGACAACACATTGTCTTTCAGGGGATCAGAAATATCGGTAACGATCTCATTGGGCCATATTAACCCGTCGATCGTCACGGACCAGATACCTCTTCCATGTGTGGCAATAACCACTTGATCGTCCACGGCCTTCATTTCCCATACGGGAGCGTTGATGAAATCGTCGAGTAAGGCCCAGGTGGCACCATTGTCGGTTGATTGCACGATCCCTATTTCTGTTCCTGCCCAAATCATGTCGGGATCGTTGGGAAAC
Source organism: Cyclobacteriaceae bacterium (assembly GCA_029861825.1). GTDB lineage: Bacteria > Bacteroidota > Bacteroidia > Cytophagales > Cyclobacteriaceae > JAJCYK01. The sequence continues at coordinate 6,028 of JAOTYN010000024.1, read as the reverse complement.
ACTAATAAGCTTAATACCGGGACGTCCGGGAATCCGTTACTGCTTTGCGGATTAGTACCAAATCCGGATATATCCTCCCAATTCTGGCCGGCGTCGGTGGTTCTCAATACTTTCGGCGCATCTGCAAAAGAGAATAGAGCATAGGCGGTATTCTCATCCGCAGGGTGGGTGGCCAGGCTGGTAATACTCCCCAGTGGCTCTCCGGGAAAATCATTGACCGCAGTAAAGGTATTGCCCCCGTCGGTGGAAAAATGCAGGCTAGAGGTTGCGGTCATGCCACTTCCAGCCCATACATGAGCAGGGTTTGCCCCTGATATGGCCACTTGACTGAGGCTGTTAAATCCCCATTCGGCAGTTATTGGTACCGATTCCCAACTGGCTCCAAAATCCGGTGAGCGCCAAACACCGCTGGAACCAACGGCAAACAGCACATTAGGATTTTTCTTACTATTGGCCAACCAAGAAATGAACGGGGCATCATCCTCGCCGATATCCGTTAGACCGGTGGTAGCGTTGGACCAGTTAACCCCACCATCGGTGGTGCGTCGGAATCCGTTAAACTGGGATGCACCAATGATTTTATCGGGGTCAGTATAATTCCAAGCAACCTTAAATCCGTCCCCGCCTATCTGACGACGGTAGAAGGTTGACGAGGTGGCTTCTTGCCCGCCTGGCGAACGATAGGTACCATTGTCCTGCATGCCTCCCACAAATTCCAGCTCTCCCGGCTTTTTATCCACTCCGTAAAACTGGCTGGTGTTATAACCGTTTCCTGCAAAGGTCCAGTCACCGTCATTAACCCCGGGATCTGCAGAGGTGTTGGAGTAGTGCACACCCCCATCATTACTTACTAGAATGCGGAAGGTTTGAGCAATCTCGTTGTCTTTCTGAACAAAAATATTGTGATGATCAGGGTGAAGGCCCATTGCTTCAGGGTTGCTGCTACCAAAGGTCTGAATGAACCGGTTGTTGCCACTCAATTGATTAAAAGCATCCGACATATTTACGGTGCTACGGAAACGGTTGACCACCGATCCGTAATTTATGGTAACTTTTGAATCGGGAAGGTCATTGGGGTTCCAAGGATCGGCATCAGCTGCCAGAATGGGCCACATAAAGTACATCTGGCTCACGGTATGGCCGCCATCTGCGGTGATTGTAGGATCAGGATTGTCTGGATCGTATTCGATGCCATGGACAAAAAAGTATTCCCTGGCAGTAAGTAAGTCAGGATCATTATCATCATCACGGGGGTTAAGATTATACAGTCCATCACGTTGCTGATCCCTGAAAGAAACCATCAATTGGCGATTGTTGTCAATATCCCAAACTTCAAAAGGTACATCTACATAATCCTGATAGCTATATTCGTTATCCGGAACCCCAGCTCCACCGTCACCATTGGTCCCACCGTTAGCAGGAACCTGAAATCTGTGCGCTTTTTGACCTACTCCAGGCCCGAAACGCCACTCCACACTTACAAATTCATTTCCTGGCAAGGTTCCGGTGGCCAACTTATTTTCAAAAAAGGACCCACTGTCGAAGCTTACAAAATCAAGAAAGGAATCTGTATTATCCAGGTTAACCCCTAGCACAGTGGGAGCACCGGTGCTCATTCCATCTTCCAGGTTAAATTGGAAAAGATTAACACCACCCACATAAACAATATCCTCATTGTAAGGGTGCACGGCAATGGAATTGTCATATCCACCTTGGCCACCCAGGAAATCAACATTTGCGGCTCCCTGAGGCTCTATCATCAGGGACCAGCTGACTCCGGCATCTTCAGAAAGATAGAGGTCCGATTCCGTACCGGAAAGGGTTCCTTCCACTGAAGCATAAAGCCTGTTGGGATCGGTAGGAGCAATTGCTATTTCTACCCTACCATCGGGAATCATGCCGGTACTAGAGGGCAGCCAGGTGTCCCCTTTGTTAGTAGATTTGAATACCCCGGCATTGGTCACTGAGGCGTATAACACATTGAAGTCATCAGGCGAAGCCACCAACTGTTGTACCCAACGACTGCCGGAAAAAACCCGGGTCCAGCTGGTACCGCCATTGGTGGATTTAAATATTCCCGAATTGAATATCGAGAAATTGGGATCGTTGCTGGTACAGGCCAACACGATATTTGAGTTGTTAGGATCTACAATGATGCGGTTTACGTTTTGAAAGTCATCGTTGTTGGCGGTTGCGCCCAACTGATTCCAAGAGGTACCTCCATCGGTTGATTTTACAATTCCGTCTCCTCGAGATCCACTTAATCCTGCGAAAGACTCTCCTGTCCCGGCATAGATGATGTTGGGGTTGGACTCGCTGATGGCAATAGAAGAGATATTCAAATTAGGAATATCAGGAGAAACATTGGTCCAGGTTACTCCGGCATCGGAGGTCATCCAAAGTCCTCCACCCACACCTCCGGCAATCCAGGTATTTTGTGAAGGATCGTTGGGAAATACTGCCAATCCCCTGGTTCTGCCGGGTACATTACCCGGTCCTCTTTCCACAAAGTCCAACATCTGGGTGCGGGCCAGGGCTTCCCTGAATTTGCTATTACGGGCTTTTTGCAACTCCAAACTCTTATAGTTGGCGGTGTAGGCAGGTCCATTACTGCCAGCCCGGGTTCGGATCATCCAATGGTATTTGGCATAAAGATCGGGCCGGTCCGTTTTAGTAACAGGTTCCCGGAGCTCCCATTGCTTTTCCCACAATAACTCCGCATCCCAGTGGTCCTGAGGAGAATCTTTTTTGTTCTTAATTAGAAAGATTGAACCAATAAAAAATAGTGCAATCAGTAATAGTATCCTTTTCATATTGATTAGTTATAAATCCTCCATCGATCCCATAGATTGATTCGATTTTGATTTTGTCTCCAGGTTATAAATGTATACGCCCTTTTGATTAACGGTGGGATAGCCTTTAAAATTCCTTATTCGGATCTCCACCGGGCTGAACCAGCGTACTTCACCATTAGCGAGGTTGGCTTTGTGAATGACTGCTCCGGAGTCAATATCTATTACACAATAGTTCACCTCTTTAATTTGGGGAGGCCCAGGTGACTTGCGAATCCTTTGGCATAGCACCATTGAGCTGTCCTCATTTACAGTATATTGTATTGAATCTCCCAAGATCTCTTGAGCCGTCAACTGATAGCTTGATACATCGTCTTGATTGGTTTTTTCCTTCAAAGACGAACATCCCACAAGTATCGTTGCTAAACCGAATAATAAGTGTTTCAAAATCTCCTCTTAATAACTCCCAAAGGACCTTTTGGTTTGTTGACGCCGCTAAGGTGTATCGGCGACGAACAAGGCTACGGCATTGATAAGGTCCATTTCCTTTTTAATGTCAAAGCGGTTGGCTTTTATTTCGGCTTTTAATTGTTTTTCGTCCACCCCTAGTGCAGCAGCCAAGGATTTGACGGTGCTTTTCAGGGGTACTAGTTCTCCGTCGTTGGTTTGCAAAAAGTATTCAGATTCAACTTTTACAAATAGGTCGAAAGGTTGTTCTGCATTGTACACTCCTTCGTAATTAGCTTTACGTAGTATTTTTTGCCTACGAGCCAGCAGATCAGATTTTCCACTTACTAGGATCTCATAAAAATGATTTCCCTCGATATTGCCGACCATTTTAAAAGACTTGATGCCAATTTCAAAAGCCGATACTTGCTCATTGAAGAGGGTAATTACTTCCAAACCTGAGGCTTTCTGCAAGGTCAGCTCATCCCGATGAACGTTATATTTCAGGTTGACATCGGCTATGCGCTGGCCTTTTTTAGTGATAACGGATCCCATTTTCCAGTCTTGAAACAGATATGGGTGCCCCTTAAACCCTTGGTAGCGGTTATCAAATGTACGCACGGTCATGGTATTATCCGGCACCGCTAGATCCCGCAAATTCTCGTTGTCACCAGTGACAGATCCGGTTTGCGCTAGCAAAGGGCTGAAAGCCAGACCCAGAATTGAAACCATAAGGCATTTTTTGAGCATAATGGTACAGTTAATTCTATAAATATACGAAAACTGCCACACAGTTATAAGATCTTAAATTCAATCCTACGGTTAAGTTGACGGTTGGCATCACTGTCATTGGCGGCCACAGGAACGCTTGATCCATACCCTTTAAAAGTAAGCCTGCGAGGATTTATTCCGGCTTCTACCAAATAGCGGTGTACAGCCCTAGCCCTGTTCAGGGATAGCTTTTGATTGTGGGCTATACTACCGGAATTATCGGTATGTCCGGAAATCTCCACCCTGACCCGGGGATTATCCTGAAGAAACCTGACAGTCTTATTCAATTCAGTCAGGGACTTATCCTTAATCTCGTACTTATCAATATCGAAAAATATGTTGTTTAAGGTAGCTGCCAATCCCTTTTTAATGGGCTTTAAGTAGACATCGATCAGAATGGGATCCCGATCGCGACTTTCTTGATAATCGAAGCTTAAACTCTCAAACAAATAACCCGGTCGGCTCACGTAAAGCGCATATTCCGAACCCTCAGTAAGCACCTGTACGTATTCTCCGCTGATGGAATCGGAAATTACCACGGACCGCAGGGAATCGGCGTTGATATCAAATAACTCCACCCGTGCTTGTAATGGCTCTTTTGATTCCAGATCAAGGATTTTACCGGCCATATAATTGCTCTTGTTCCGCACTTTTATGGCCTCAGGCACCTCGAAATCATATATTAGGCTCCGGTAATTGTGAAGATCTTTTTGTTCGTAGCTGTAGTAGCCGCGTTCCCCGTCGGCAGTGATAAATAGTGAAACCTGATCGTCGCTGGTATTAATGGGGTAACCCAAATTCTTGGGTTGTGTCCAATTTTGATTGATGAGTTCACTGTAATAAATGTCATAACCACCCATGCCATCAAATCCCTTGGAAGAGTAAAATAGTGTTTGGCTATTTACGTGAATAAATGGGCTTACCTCCTCTTCCGGAGTGTTGATCTTAGCACCCAGGTTTCGTGCTTTGGACCAGACGCTATCCTGCCAGGTACTCATCCAAATATCTCTTTTTCCCAAACCACCCCGGCGGTCCGACACAAAATATAAGGTATTACCATCTGCAGAAAGAGAAGGTTGAGATTCCCAATCTCTGCTGTTGATGGCGGGACCTAAATTTTCTGGTTCCGTCCATTCATCGCCGAACTTATAGCTCACATACAGATCGCAACTTCCCATACTGCGCCGCCCGGAACAGGAAGTAAAGATTATGGTTCGGCCATTAGCCGAAATGGTACAGGTACCCTCGTTGTATTTACTATTGATCTTGTCGGATATCGATTCGGGTACTGACCAACTGCCATCAGCTTGCCGGTACGACACTACCATATCCTCATCAAATTGGGGATCGCGCCCTTCCCTGCGGGTGAAGATCAAGGTCTGCTGGTCGGCGGTAAGCACCGGAAAGTACTGCAGATCAAATTCATTGACCTGATCTTCCAAGGGCTGTGGTTCAAAAGGCAATGGGTTTTGCTTTTGCTCCAGGGCGAATTGGGCGCTGTTGTAAAGCTTTAACCCAGCTTTGCGCTGTCTTTCGGGGGGATTGAAGGAGCTGAATTTATTGAGGTAATCAATGGTACCTGCGTATTCTCCCTCCTGAAAATACATTTCAGCAAGTGCGTAGTAGGCCCCTACTGTTTTGGGATCCTTAGGTATAAGTGCTACCGCCTTTTCCAAATGCCCTCGCGCCTGTGGTTGATCTCCGAGGGTTAGGTAGTTGATGCCCAAACGCAAATGAGCTTCTGCGAAATTTGGATCTTTGTCCAGCGCCATATTGAGGTAATCCACAGCCTCCGAATAGTTGCGACTTCTCAGTAACTGAGTAGATTTCTCAAAGTATTTGATGGCCTTTTTGGACTTGGTATGATACTGTGCCTGCAATGGCACCATAGGACCAAAAAAGATCATTGACAACCATATGGCAACCAGTAATTTCATGGAATATTGAGATATTTATGTGTTTGCAGGGACATACGCCATTTAGGGTGGTCTTTGATATAATCCACAATCAGGGGCATC
>JAOTYN010000344.1 GCA_029861825.1 Cyclobacteriaceae bacterium | reverse complement strand
CGGAGTGGCTTCGCTCCTCCTCTTGGACTCGAACCAAGGACCTACTGATTAACAGTCAGCCGCTCTAACCAACTGAGCTAAGGAGGAATGTGCTCGGCCGAATTCATCGGCCTGGAATCATGAATATCGAACTCTGAACAAGGAATTATGAGGTGAGGTCCTTGTTAGGTTGATACTCTCCATATTTTCTCTGTGGATCTCTGTGACTTGCGAACATTGTGAAGCAATCTCCGTTTACAACTAACCACATTTAACCACAAAGTCTTCTCATCCACATGGGAAGCCTCTTTTGACTCCCATCCGATCTCAGATCGGGATGCAATATTAGTGCTACTGGTCCAATTTTGCAACGAATTTGTGGGTATTTTTGTTTAATAATGTTCTTGAAACTATCAGTGGGCGCAACACCTTAACTATATAGATGAAGATTGCTGTTTGTAGTACAATTAATAATAGTATAAGTGGGGGGGGAACCCCCCAATCCCTCCCCTTAAAAAATGCTATGGTTGATTTCCTCCTGGTAACCTGATCAGATCGGAATACTATTTTTACCGGCAATCTAAGGTTTCAGGGTGTCAAGATTTGAATTTGATTAAAATATTTTAAGTTGGCTGTTAAATCCTGGTACCTTCAAGGTAATAACCTGGATCGGCCCACAAAAATGAAGATGTTTATGAAGCTATTACTGTTGCCTGTAGCGGTGTTCTTACTAGCCGCTTGTCAACCCTCTATACCCTATACCAACGTTAGGATCGATATCAACCGTGGCACCGACTATGGACCTTGTGAACCTTCCATTGCTATGGATCCCAATGACAACGACCGCCTGGTAGCCGGGGCGGTATTAGACAGAGCCTATTACAGTGATGATGGTGGAAAAACCTGGGCCAAGCAAACCCTCCAATCGCCTTACGGGGTGTGGGGCGATCCGGTGGTCATTGCCGACTTTAAAGGTAACTTTTATTATTTCCACCTGTCATTTCCCAGCGGTAAGGGGGGGTGGGATTCAGATAAGCTGGATCGCATGGTGTGTCAGAAATCATCGGATGGTGGAGCGACCTGGTCCCAGGGCACTTTTACGGGACTATTTCCTCCCAAAGATCAGGACAAGGAATGGGGTATCGTAGATCCACGTAACAATAACATTTATCTTACCTGGACTCAGTTCGACGCTTACGGTAGCGCTGATCCAATGGATCATAGTAATATCCTGTTTTCAAAGTCTACAGATGATGGTCTTACCTGGTCTCCCGCCTTGGCCATTAACCAAATTCCGGGCGACTGCCTGGATGATGATGAAACCACTGAGGGTGCGGTGCCTGCCGTGGGCCCCGATGGACAGGTATATGTGGCGTGGTCACTAAATGAACGTATTTACTTTGATCGATCTACGGATGAAGGCGCTAGCTGGTTGGAGGAAGATATTTTGGTGTCAAACCAACCCATGGGTTGGGACCAGAATATCCCGGGAGTAGGCCGAGCCAACGGACTACCCATTACGCTCTGTGATATTTCTTCTGGTCCGTATAGCGGCCGCATCTATGTGAACTGGTCCGATCAGCGAGCCGGGGAAGACGATACTGACGTTTGGATAGCCTATTCCGACGACCAGGGAGAAACTTGGTCCGCTCCCATTCGGGTGAATGATGATAGCCCCGGCAAACACCAATTTTTCCCTTGGGCTACTATTGATCAAACCACAGGTTATATCTACGTGGTGTTCTATGATCGGCGGGATCAACCCGCCGATCATACCGACGTTTATCTAGCTACTTCCAAAGATGGAGGCAAGACGTTCAATAATGAGAAAATCAGTGAATTTTCCTTTAAGCCTAATCCAGAGGTTTTCTTTGGTGACTACAACAACATTGTAGCGCACGACGGTCGGGTGCGACCTATATGGACACAGACAGAGGAAAATGGCTTAAGTATCTGGACCGCCTTAATTGATAAATAAAGTCTGGTAAAGGTTAGGTCTAAACCCCACATTTTCCGACATATTGGCATAAAATAACCGCTTTTGCTTCGTATTTGCGCCACAATGGCATTAAAATAGTCCAAATCCCAGCTTGGCACCATTTTCACTATATAGTGCATAAACGCAAATTATACATCAAATAAAAATATTGATAACATGAACATAGTACGATATAATCCAGGTTTGAGGAATTTCAGTAACCGATCTTTCAATAGTATTCTTGATCGATTTTTCAACGATACTTTTGATACTTCAATGGGATCAAGGGACTACAGTTATCTGCCGGAAGTGGATATCGTAGAGACCGAAAAAACCTTTGAGTTGGAGTTAGCCGCACCGGGAATGAAGAAAGACGATTTTACCATTGATTTTAACGATGGTAAACTGACCATCTCCGGAGAGAGGAAATTTGAGAAAGAAAACAAGGATGTAAACTATCATACCAGAGAAACTCGCTACGGCGCATTCAGCAGATCCTTTTATCTGCCAGAAAATGTTGATGACAGCAAGATCAAAGCTGCCTATGAGGATGGTATTTTGAAGGTGGTCATTCCCAAGGATGAAAAGAAAGAGTTAAAGAGAACCATAAAGGTGGGTTAGTGAAGATGGTTTGAATTTATGGACAAAAAGGCGGGTGGGGATCCGCCTTTTTTGTTAAATTATGTTAAAAGGAACCAACTAGGTATGTTTAATGCTTTAAAGGTTAAAACAGAAACGCTTTATTTGCGTTACTTTAATTAGTAAAACCTATAGATTATTATGAGCAAGAGACAATTTTTCTTCGGGTTAGTATTAGCTTCTTTTCTGGGGGCTGCTCTAGCTATCGGCGGCATGCAGTTCTTTGCAGATGACGCCACGCCTATTACCATTCAGCAAGAAAATCCTGCCCAGTTCACCAACTACTTGGCAGATAAAGACTTTACCGTTCCGGACGGGCTCAACTTTGTTTATGCAGCAGAGGTGAGTACTCCTACGGTGGTGCATATCAGTTCTACTTTTAGTGGTAGGGCTGGCCGCAATCAAATGGACGAGTTTTGGGATTTCTTCGGTTATCGCCAACCGGACAATGGCAACCGCCCTCAATCCCGTGGATTTGGCTCAGGGGTGATCATGTCTGAGGACGGCTATATTATTACCAACAATCACGTCATAGACAATGCTGGGGAGATCCAGGTTACTCTGGCAGACAAAAGGAGTTACAGTGCCCGCATGATCGGTACTGATCCCAACACGGATCTGGCGCTGATTAAAATCGAGGAGAGGGGATTACCCTTTATTAGCTTTGGAAATAGTGATGTCTTACGCATTGGGGAATGGGTGCTGGCAGTAGGGAATCCATTTGCTCAGGGAACCCCGTTCGATCTGACCAGTACCGTTACCGCGGGAATTGTCAGCGCCAAAGCCCGAAATATCAACATACTGGGCGACCGGAATTTACGTATCGAGTCATTCATCCAAACCGATGCCGCAGTAAACCCCGGAAACAGTGGTGGCGCCCTGGTCAACCTTAAAGGTGAACTGGTGGGCATCAATACGGCAATCGCCACACCCAGTCGGACGTTTGCCGGTTACAGTTTTGCCGTACCTTCTTCTCTGGCCAAAAAGGTTGTTAATGATCTCAGAGAATACGGAGTGGTACAAAGAGCCTTATTGGGTGTAAGTATAACCGATGTTACTGCTCAGTTTGCTAAGGAACGTGAGATAGAAAGTGTAGGTGGGGTTTATATACTGGAAGTAGGAGAGAATTCCGCTGCTTCAGAGGCGGGATTGAAACAAGGCGATATCATTTCGTCCATTAATGGGAACTCCGTTAATACTACTTCCGAACTTCAAGAGCTGGTAGGCCGGAACAGCCCGGGCGACCGTATTGAAGTCCGTTATGTGCGCAATGGCCGCTCTTACACCACCAAGGCCACCTTGAAAAATGTTCAGGGAGAGATTGCCATAGTCTCCGCTGAAAGCAATAAGAGTTTTGATGGGGCTACCTTCAAAAAGGCTAATGATGACTTATTGGAAGAGCTGGATTTGAGAAGTGGGATTATCATTGATAAAGTTAACAATGGCAAATGGAAAGAGGCTGGTATCAAACCGGGGTTTGTCATTACACATATTAACAAAACACCGGTGGAAAGTGTGGATCAGGTGTTGGAGATACTCAGGAATAGAAGAGGTGGAAACTTGATTGAGGGGACGTATCCCAACGGAGAAGAACGCTATTACGCCATCGGTTGGTAGCCATATTTTGATGTGGTTTAATAAAAGGCACTTTTTATAAAGTGCCTTTTTCTTTGGGGGATTTATTAAATTCGCATCTTAAATAACCCAAAAGATATGAGTACCATCACCGAAGATAAATTTGGTATACGAAAGGTCCTGGAACAATTGGGAATAGGCGATGCTAATCTTGGGGCCAGTACGGGCTCTAACTGGATCGCTACGGAAGGGGAAGAGATCATCTCCAGCTCACCGGTTGACGGGGCAGTGATCGGAGTGGTCACCGCTGCCACTGAAAGTGACTACAATCAACTGGTAGAAGTTGCCCAAGAAGGATTCAAGCAATGGCGCACCTGGCCGGCACCCCAGCGGGGAGAGGTGGTGCGACAATTAGGGGAGCGATTGCGGCATTATAAGGAACCCTTGGGCAAATTAGTTTCCTACGAGATGGGTAAGTCCTACCAGGAAGGATTGGGTGAAGTACAGGAAATGATCGATATCTGCGATTTTGCGGTGGGCCTGTCCCGGCAACTTTATGGCCTGACCATGCATTCGGAGCGTCCCGGCCATCGCATGTATGAACAATATCACCCCTTGGGTGTAGTGGGTATAATCT
>JAOTYN010000023.1 GCA_029861825.1 Cyclobacteriaceae bacterium | reverse complement strand
CATGCACTAGCACTGGGTGAAAAGCTTCTGGGAGGCTGGAAGCAGTTGCAGGAAGAATTTCCCGAAATTGGAGAAGTTCGGGGTTTGGGTTTATTTTTAGGGATAGAACTGATTAAACCAGGACCCGTACTACAGCCAGACGCACAATTGGCCACTCGCTTGGTTGAAGCCATGCTGGGACATGGCATTTTGTTAAGCACAGATGGCCCCGATCACAATGTGATCAAATTTAAACCGCCAATGGTCTTTACAGATGACAATGCCCAATACTTACTGGAAAGTTTACAATCAAGCTTAACCCAAATTGCGAGATCCTAATTTGACCATTACATTTCTGGAGCCCGAAGAAACTTATGAGCTTCGACACCAGATCCTGCGACCACATCAAACCATCGACGATTGCAAGTACCCTTTGGACTTTGAATCTGCTACCTTTCATGTGGGGGCATTTGTGGAAGGAGAATTGGTTTCGGTAGCTTCTTTTTTTAAGGAAATCCAGCCCCAAATTACCGGCGATCACCACTACCGACTACGGGGTATGGCTACCTTAGTATCCCACCGTAACCAAAAGGCCGGAAGCCATCTCATTCACTTTGCGGAAGACTATCTCAGAAAAAAAGGGGCCAGCCACTGGTGGTGCAACGCCCGCACCAACGTCCAGGGTTATTATAGTCGATTCGGCATGTATATCGAAGGAGAGGTATTTGATATACCCCCTATTGGGCCCCACATTTTGATGGTGAAGGAACTATCGCCGGGATCGAATAAACGCTAGGACTTACAATTTATGAGTTTTTAGCTTTTGATTTAAGAGAGAATACTCGTAATTCACCGTAAATACCCCTGGCATGAAGGTAGAATCTTCCTTTGATCAATTGGGTATCCTACAAATACCCCCGTCGGCCACACTTGCCATAAACGAGAAATCCAAGCAATTAATATCTGAAGGACGTCAGATCGTTCAGTTTGGCTTTGGCCAATCCCCTTTTCCCGTCCCACACAAAATGGTGAAGGCGTTACAACAAAATGCTCACAGGAAAGAATATTTACCCGTTCAGGGTCTGCCGAGACTACGGGAATCGATAGCCCGTTACTATAATCAAGAATATAACCTAAACTTTAAGGCCGATGATATAATGGTGGGCCCTGGTTCTAAGGAACTGATTTTTTTGATTCAAAAGGCCGTAAAAACAGGCTTATTACTGCCGTCCCCTAGTTGGGTCAGCTATGCCCCTCAGGCCCAGATCTGTGATAAGCCCGTTGGCTGGATCCCTACCTTTGAGGAAGATCGATGGGTACTAACGGCAGATTCACTGGAAAACGCCTGCAAGGCTAATCCCCAAAACAAACTTCTCATAGTAAACTATCCCAGTAATCCCACTGGAGGTTCCTTGGGAGAAGGATGGGCACCGCAACTGGCCGAAATTGCGCGGCGATATGGATTGTTGGTGATATCAGATGAGATCTACTGCCCTCTGCAATTCGATACCATTGCAGATTCATTGGCCCGCTGGTATCCTGAAGGCACCATTGTCACGGGAGGGCTAAGCAAATGGTGCGGGGCTGGCGGCTGGCGGCTGGGAGTGGCCGCTTTTCCTAAGTCGTTAAATGAGCTTTTGCCAGCAGTGAAAGGACTGGCCAGCGAAACTTTTACCTCGGTTAGTGCTCCCATACAATTCGCTGCCATCGAATCCTATAACTTCCCGGATGAGATTAAGCAATACTTAAATGACAGCAGAATAATTTTAAAAGCCGTAGCCTCTTTTGTCCATCAAAAGCTTACATCGTGCGGGATTACCATGCCCACAGCTAGCGGTGGATTCTACTTATTCCCCAATTTCTCCAGTTTTAAACAAAATCTGTCGGATATGGGCATCACCAGCAGCATTCAGCTTTGTAATCTAATACTGGATGAAACTGGTGTGGCTTTATTACCAGGCTCTGATTTTGGCCGTCCCTCAAACGAGCTTACAGCCCGGCTGGCTTTTGTGGACTTTGATGGGAAATATGCGCTCCGATGGTTGAGTTCTCACCGCGATGAAACAAACTGGCAAGAAGAATTCATCAAAAAATGCTGCCCACGGATCATCGTAGGCGTAGAAAAGTTGACCCGATGGCTTTCAAACTGTTCCTCATGAGAAAACTAGTCGTTTTTTTGTGGGCCTTTGCCATATCCTGCCGCCCCGCTGAGCCTCAGAACGAATGCCAGGGAGTAGTAAGTACCGCATCTCCGGGAGCCACTGAAGCTGGACTTTCCATTCTGAGGTCAGGCGGCAATGCTGCCGATGCCGCCGTTGCCATTTCTTTTGTGCTGGGTGTTACGGAGCCCGCCATGTCGGGATTAGGAGGCGGGTGTCAAATTATACTTTCTAAAACTGATGAGACCCCCATTGCCATTAACGGCACCACCCTTGCTCCGACAGGAACGGATACCACTATAACTAAGGGCGATCTGACACCTTATACCAAATCCAGCATTCCTTCAATGGTTAAGACCATGGCCTATTTGCACCGAAACCACGGCAGCGGCAATCTTACTTGGGCCGAATTAATTGATCCAGCTATAGAAATTGCTCATAAAGGATTCGTTGTAGGGCCATTCCTGGCTAAAGTATACCAGGAATATGGACATCACCTGATTGAAGGTGGTGCACCTTTGAGTCAGTGGCTGAAAAATGGCCAAGATATACCGGTAGAAGGGGACACCATAAAACAACCCACCCTGGCCCGCACCCTGAAAATTATCGCGGAAAAAGGTCCGGATTCTTTCTACAAAGGTGAAATAGCACAACAAATATCCCGGGATATGCAATTGAACGGGGGGTGGATTACCTTAGAGGATCTTAAAAGGTTTCCAGAACCCCGTGTGTCGCCCGCGCTCACTACTACTTACTTTTCCCACACCCTTTACACATCTCCACCGCCTGCAGGAGGGGCCACTATGTTGTATGCCTTGGAATTAATGGAGAAGTACCATACTATCGCCAAAAGCGACACCACAAATGACCTGGTATCCATGGTATTATCGCTACACCAGGCCCATGAAAACAGAAGGCATGATCCTCTGCCACAGGAAGACTTTCAAAAAGAGTTTAATCAAAAGATCAAGGGACTTGCACCGGCAAATATCACCAGTCAGTTTTCCTTTAAAAGTAACAGCGAGGACGAAAATGGAGAGACTACACATTACAGCGTGGTGGACGGGAGCGGTATGAGTATTGCCGTCACCGCCAGTATCAATGCCTATTTTGGCAGTCGTGCTGCCAGTGAGGAACTGGGTTTCCTGTATAATTCCTATATGACAGATTTTATTTTTGAAGATCCCACTAATTATTATGCCATCAAACCTGGTCAGCCGGCCTATTCTTCCATGTCACCCACTATTGTAAGAAAGGACGAACAGGATGTACTGGTGTTGGGTAGTCCTGGCAGCAAAAGGATCATAAGTGCGGTTGCCCAGATTGTCAAATTTTGGGTCACGGTTAATTCAGACATTCAAGAAGCAGTGGCCCAACCCCGTATTCATGCCCTGGATTCCTCGGTTTGGGTGGAAGAGTGGAATAAAACAGAGGTAGACAGGCTGTTGGAACTTGGGTTTAAAGTAAAACAACCCCAAAACAATCTTTCAATGGGGGATCTGAATGCCTATTTTGGAGGCGTCCACGCTATTGCTTTGGAATATGGTAAGTGGGTTGGAACTGCTGACCCAAGGCGTGATGGTGCAGCGGGCGGCTGTCAGTAATATCCCCCATTTTACGTCAACATATATTCTCTAAAAAGTTGTGCCATTGGTTTTTAAGGCAGTTTGAAGAATTTTATTTCATAAAATGGAAATAATGCCTAATTTGTTTGACGTACCACATGAAAAATCAAATAATTAAGTGCTTTTAAAGCCCATAATCAATTGAAATTACTAACAAACTAAATTACTATGAATCGAAAATTTACTCTGTTATTTCTGGCTCTAATGGTCGGTAGTGTCGCGGCATGGGCTCAGAAATCAGTATCGGGCAAAATTACCGATGAGTCGAATGCACCCCTAATTGGTGTGAACATTCTGGTGCAGGGCACTACAACGGGTACTATCTCCGATATCGACGGTAACTATACATTGCAGGTCGATAACGATGATGTGGTCTTGGTATATAGTTCCATTGGATACCAGACCAGAACGGAAAGAGTGGGTAACCGCACAGTTATCAATCTCGCTATGATTGAAGACATCGAGCAGCTACAGGAAGTTGTAGTGAGCGCATTGGGTTTTAAGCAACAGAAGGACCAGATGGGAGCGACATTTTCACAAGTGAAAACCGAGGATATCAGCCGCTCGGGAGAAACCTTGCTCTTAAACTCGCTGGCTGGGAAAGCTAGTAATGTACAGATATCGGCTTCCAACGGTGATCCTGGCGCCGGAACCACTATTAGGATTCGGGGAGCTAATACTATCTCTGGTTCCAGTGACCCCCTTATTATTGTGGATGGTATCCCAATTAGTAATAGTACCATTTACGGTAGTATCGGTGGAAACCAGATAAGTGGAGGACGTTCAGGTGGTGTTTCTCAGCAATCCCGTTTGAACGATATCAATCCCGCGGATATTGAGAGTGTGCAAATTCTCAAGGGAGCTTCGGCCGCCGCGCTGTGGGGTTCAAGAGCAGCTAATGGTGTGGTGGTAATCACTACCAAAAGCGGCCAACGGGGACGATTGAAAGTTAATTACAAAACTACTTACAGCTGGGATAAAGTGCATGAAAAAGTACCCTTGCAAACCGTGTGGGGACAAGGCCGAAATGGATCATACAGTCCAACGCTTGCTGAAGCCTGGGGTGATTATATTCCGGACCGCAGTGGAGGTGCTGATGAGGTAGATCAAAGCGGACAGTTTTTTGAAGCTGAGGATGGCACTCGTTACTATCCCATAACTACCAAAAATTCGCAGGAGATCTTCACCGAATCCAACTGGGATCAAGTATTCCAAACCGGAGGATTTTGGCAGAATGACCTTACCGTCAGCGGCGGTAATGAAAAAGCCACCATATTTGTTAGCTTAGGGCAATTGGATCAGGATGGTATTGCGAGAAATTCAAGTTACGAGCGCTATACGGCCAGATTAAATGCCACATATCAGCTCAACGACTGGTTTAACGTAAGCACCAAAGCAGGCTATACCAAAAGCAGTGCCAATCGTATTCAGCAAAATTCCAACGTTACAGGGTTGATGCTAGGGCTTTTACGAACCCCTCCGGATTTTGATATTAGTGATTACAAGGGGACATATTTTGATAATGACGGAGTAGCCTTTCCTAACAGACATCGAGCCTACAGAAGATATTTGGGAGGATCCTCTGCTAATCCCATTTATAATAATCCCTTGTGGACCTTATTTGAACAAACCGCATCTACTGATGTGAACCGCTTTATCATGGCTAGTGAATTTAATATTACACCTAATGAATGGTTACAGGTTACGCTCCGCGGTGGGGTGGATAACTCAGATGATAAGCGGGTGTATTTATATCCCATAGGTTCCGCCTCTGATCGTAATAACGGCTATTTTGCGGAAGATATCGTTCGTGAACTGGAATTGAATTTTGACGCCATCGCTAAAGGCAATTTTGATCTTACGGACGATATAAGCCTACAGGCTACCTTAGGATGGAACATCAATGATCGTAAGCGTACCTTCAACGCTTCAGATATTACAGGATTTTTAGTTAATAGTAAAAAGCCTACCACAGCTCTGAATTCTGCTGCTGAAAATTCGACCATTGAAAATCAAAGAACCTTTATCCGCTCTAACAGAGGATACGCCCAATTGTCCTTTGACTTATGGGACCAACTGTTTGTAAATATGTCAGGGGCTGTAGAAGCAGCGTCAAGCGTGAAGGGAACTTTCTTTTACCCGGCATTTGATGCCGCCTGGCAATTCACTGATAAGCTGGATCTTAGCAATTCACCGATAACTTTCGGAAAACTGCGGGCAAGCTGGGGACGTGTAGGTGTGCAGCCTTTACCTCACCGATTCCAAACCCTGGCTGAAACCTCTTTCAGCTATAGCACCTACAGTGATCCTTTGGACATAGGTTTATTTGGTGGAGGATTCCGTTTGGATGACGATAAAGGGAATCCCGATCTGGAACCGGAAATAAAAGATGAATGGGAACTTGGTTTGGATACCCGGTTTTTCCAAGACCGTCTGACCTTAGGTATGACCTACTATCAAAATGAGATTACTGGTATTTTAATTAGTGTAGCGTTGACTCCTTCCGCTGGATTTGATACCGAATATACCAATGCAGCAACCATGGAAAATAAAGGATTTGAGTTTGAGCTTGATTATTCCATTATCCGTAGCGACGATTGGGAAGTGGGAGTCTTTGCCAACTGGGCTACCAATAAAAATGAAGTCACCAAATTAACGGGAACCGCTAATATCAACCTCACATCAGGCGCGTCTGTTAGTTCTCGGGCAGTAGTAGGAGAGCCCCTTGGTGTGCTCTTCGGCACCGGTTCGCAGACCGATGCTAGCGGCAATTTCATTCTTGATGCCAACGGTTTCCCCCAAATCACACCCAGCCCTGTGGTATTGGGTGATCCCAATCCCGATTGGAGAGCCGGATTTGGTATAAGGGCCAGCTGGAAGAATTTCGGTCTGAACGTGCTTTTCGACCATCAGCAAGGTGGAGAATTTTCTCCCAGAACTCTTTGGGTTTTACGTCGTTTCGGCACCACTGAGGAAACAGCCAATAGGATTACATTAGATCAATCCCTGGTTAATTATGCTGGCACCACTATCGCTGCCGGTGAAACCGTGCGGGGTAATATTACAGATTTTGGAGGTGGCCCGGTGCTACTGGATGAAACCTGGTATCGCACCGGTATCGGAGGCGGCTTTGGAGACAACCAAGCCTACAACTTCTCCATTGCCGATGCAACTAACACACGCTTGAGAGAGTTGACTTTGAGTTATACCCTCAATGCAGCAAGCTTCATGGAAAAAACCAAACTGAGTTCCGTAACTATTAGTGCAACTGGCCGGAATCTATGGCTGTGGGATGATATTGAAGGAATTGACCCTCAAATCAACCAATACGGTGTTAGTAACGGCTTTGGTCTGGACTACTTTACCAATCCGGTTAATAAGTCCTTTCTGGTCAGCTTAAGCATTACATATTAGTTCCATCCAAAAATTTGTATAAAATGAATCAATATATAAAGATCTTCTTATCAGTGATACTGGCGTTTTGTGTATCCTGTGAGGAATTGGTGGATGACATCAATGATAATCCGAATGATCTCACCACCGAAGATGTAGATGCCGCTTTCTTCCTAACCGGTGCTATGCTAGCCAACACGGTTTCTCAGGCCGGGCATTTGAATAGAATATCCGGTTTGTACAGTGGTCAATTAGTGGGGTATACCTCTCTGTATTCCAATATTTATGGATATTCACTTTCCACGGCAGAAACGGTATCCTCCTGGAATAACATTTATATTGGAATTATACCCAATGTGCGCACTATTCGCGAAAGGGCTCCCGGAGACTTGCTTTTGGTGGGTATTTCAAAAGTACTAGAAGCTCATGCTATTGGCTCCATTGCCAGCCTTTGCGGTGATGTGCCTTATTCTCAAGTCTTTCAGGCTGACGTTGAAGATCCTCAATTTGACAACCAAATGGACGTCTTTAATGCCCTGATCAGTCTGCTGGACAATGGAATCTCAGATCTGGATCAGGCGTTAAGTAGGGGGCTCTCCCAGGATATCTACTTCGAAGGAGATGCCGACAAATGGAAGGAGGCCGCCTATACCCTGAAAGCCCGTTATCACCTGCAGATGAAAGATTACGCAGCTGCCTATGCAGCCGCGCAAAACGGAATAAGTGGCGGAGAAGGGAGCATGAAGTACTTCCCTCGAGGTGATGCAGCCCTCACCGAGGGGGATAAGAACCTGTTTAATGAGATTCTGGCGGGTTCCCGTACCGGTGACATTGGTAATAATGGCAGTTATTTAATGCAATTGGTCGATCCTGCAGACGCCATTTATAGGGGTAACGCCAAGACCGATGAGACTGCCCGTTTCGGGTACTATGCCATTGACGAAAACGGCGCTTCCAATAATTTGGGAATTATCGAGCAATTCGAACCTCACAACTTGGTTACTTATCGAGAAAATCTGCTGATACTGGCCGAAGCTGCCGCCAGGACCATAGATTTTAATACCGCACTTGGTCATTTAAATGAGTGTCGTCAGTACCTGAACACCGGAGATTTTCTCAACGATAATTTTATTGGCGAGCCTTTCTTGTATGCAGATTACGTAGCAGCAGACTTCGCTGCCGGTGGTATGGAGAATATGGATAATATCGACGATACCCGTGCCTTGTTGCGGGAAATTATTGAAGAGCGTTATATTTCGGGATTTGGCATGTACATT
This sequence comes from Cyclobacteriaceae bacterium, assembly GCA_029861825.1. Lineage (GTDB taxonomy): Bacteria > Bacteroidota > Bacteroidia > Cytophagales > Cyclobacteriaceae > JAJCYK01. The sequence goes on along the minus strand of JAOTYN010000023.1, from coordinate 9,484 downwards.
CCTTTCAATGATGCTCGTCGCCTGCGTAAAAGCGATGGGGACATTGCAGTACCCATACCCTTCAATACTACTTCAGCTACCCAGCAACCGGAGCGCTTGCCCTATTCCGATGAGGAACTGTTTGCAAACTCCAACGCACCCAGTGCTGATCCGGGATTATTTGTGGTAACTCAAGTGAATCAATAAAACTAACCAATTAACATTTCAAAAACCCTGTAGTTTAGCTACAGGGTTTTTTTTATATTTTAGGCCATGCCTGTACCGAAGATTGTAGTTTTGGATGGTCACGCCCTGAATCCTGGAGATCTCAGCTGGCAGCCCCTGCAAGCGCTTGGTGATGTACAAGTATACCCGCGAACAGAAACTCCCCAGGTAGTGGCGCGGTGCACCGGTGCCCAAATAGTGCTGACTAATAAGGGAGTTCTGGGCCAAGAACAATTGATAAATTTGCCCGATCTGAAATTTATCAGTGTATTGGCTACCGGGGTAAACGTTGTGGACCTGCAAAGCGCCCATCAACAAGGTATTGTGGTCAGCAACGTGGCTGGATATAGTACATACTCTGTGGCCCAGCATACCTGGGGTCTTATATTGGAATTAACTAATCGCATTGGTGCACACAGCAGTGGTGTTGCCAACGGTGAATGGAGCGGCAACCAAGACTGGAGTTACTGGCACTACCCATTACGTGAGCTAAAAGATAAAACCCTGGGTATTATAGGCCTGGGGAATATTGGGAAGCAAGTAGCCCGGATTGGCCTGGCTATGGGCATGAGGGTGATCACGTATAACCATAAATTGAGTGTGAGTGTGAGTGGGAGTGGGAGTGTGAGGAGTGTGGAGAGTGAGGGTGTGAGGAGTGTGGAGAGTGAGGGTGTGAGGAGTGCAGAGAGTGAGGTGACAATAGTCAGTCTGGAGCAGGTATTCAAAGAAAGCGACATACTGACTTTGCATTGCCCCTTGACCCCAGGTACCAAAAACCTGATCAACAAACAGCGACTGAGCACCATGAAGCCCCAGGCCTTGATCATCAACACTGCCCGGGGACCCTTAATCCATGAACAGGATTTAAAACAAGCTTTGGAAGACCAGGTGATTTCAGGAGCCGCCCTGGACGTGCTCAGCGAAGAACCTCCTCCTCAAGATCATCCATTGATAGGTCTCTCCAATTGCCTTGTCACCCCACATCAAGCCTGGGCCAGCTGGGAATCCCGCAGCAGATTACTACGTGAAACGGTCCTGAACGTGCAAGCATTTCTAAATGGAAGTCCCCGAAATCTGGTTATACCATGAGCGAAGAACTGGAGATTAGGATGGCTCAGTTGAGCGATTCTACGGACATTTACCAACTCTATCAACGGGTAGCCGATGATCCTCAAGGAATAATACGGGCTAAATCTGAGATCACTACGGAATACGTGCAAAACTTTATTAGTAACAGCATGAACACGGGACTGATCCTGGTGCTTACCCTGAACCATCAAATAATCGGTGAAATACATGCATATCGCTATGGGATCGAAGCGCTGGATCACAACTTAGGAGACTTAACCATCGTAATCCATCCACGATATCAAGGTAAAGGGTATGGGAAGAAGTTATTTGAAGCTTTCCTGAATCGAATAGAGCAATTATTTCCGGACATCCTGCGGGTAGAACTGATCACCAGAGAACAGAACCTCAAAACCCGGGCCTTCTACTCCAGCCTGGGTTTCAAGGAAGAAGGACGGATGTCGAATCGCATCCGTAATGCGGAGGGCCACATGGAGACTCCGTTGCAGATGGCCTGGATGAACCCTGATTACCGGGGGAACTAATGGTCCCCTGGTACAGACACTCCCGGAAGATCCTCCGGTTCTCCTAGGTGCCACCACAACGGCCCCAATGGTTTTACCTCCGGCGCTATTTGATCCAAGTTATTACCATCATACAAACGACCGTTCATCATGACCTGATAAATGGTATTGGTAAAGCGTATATTCTCCAGAGGGTTTTTGTCCAATATTACCAAGTCCGCAAGCTTACCGCTCTCAATAGATCCTAAATCCTCATCCAGACCGATAGCTTCCGCCCCCAGTATAGTGGCCATTTTCAGTGACTGGTGATGGTCCAAGCCCGCCGACTGCATGGCCCATAGCTCCCAATGGTAACCCAGACCCTGTAGCTGCCCGTGACTGCCTACCCCAGCCCGTCCACCGGCCTCCACCAGGTCTTTAACAAATACCGCCAGCTCCTTGAACACGTGCTCCTCGTCCATAAACCAACCGCTGCCTCCTCGGTTGCTGCCGCGGCGACGGCTTTTTTCATCCAATTCACGGTGCGGGGTCCAGTATCTGAGTTTAGGATCTTCATGCACCACTTCCGTGGCGTAAAAATAATTCTCGGCCCATGGCCCGCCATAAGCCACTAGCATGGTTGGGGTATAAGCGGTTTTAGTTTCAGCCACCAACTGGATCACATCTTTGTATAAAGGGAACACCGGAAAACTGTGCTCATGACCGGGGTAACCATCGATGATCTGGGTAAGGTTCAGCTTAAAGTTCAAAGCTCCTTCGGTGGTGGGCATCAGCCCTTGCTCGCGGGCAGCCATAATGATCCACTGTCGTTGCTGACGGTTACCAGCCACGTACATTTTAATGGTTTTGGTGTCGTAATATTTGCTGTAGCGCTTTAATACGTTACGGGCATGTTCCAGGTCTTTGATCTGCTCTCCATAAAATACCCCAGGACCGGTGGAATAAATGCGGGGACCCATTAATCGGCCGCTTCTTACCAGGTCGGCATAGGTCAATACATCGGTGCGCGATGTCTGAGGATCGCGGGTGGTAGTAACGCCATAGGCCAGATTGGCCATGTACAGCCATACCTGAGACTTGTGGATACCCCATTCAGGCCACATATGCGCATGCGTATCTACAAATCCCGGCACAATAGTCTTGCCTTGCAGGTCAATGACTTGCGCCGATTCCGGAACAGATAAAGTACCTCCAGCGCCCACCGCTGCAATGCGGTTATTCTTAATATGTAGATCACCATTCTCAATTACCTGATCGCCGTTCATGGTGATAATACGAGCACCCGTCAGCAGTATATCACCTTGAGGAATATCGCGATCCACCTGGAATAAGACTTCATGCTCTTCGGCAATATATTTTATTTCCTTTAATGCCGCCAGACCGGCGCTGTCGTCTTCTGCTAGATTCTTACGAGCGGTCTTGACACTATCCTCCAAGGCCTTACTTGCCCGCAGGTCGTAAGTAAAGAAAGCGTTGCCCATAGACCAGTGCAATTCATTGCCGTCGGCCGACCAACTGGGAAACTGACCACCAATATCGGTAAGCTGTTTAAAAGGAAAGGGAGCAGCCTTAGGGCTTGATACGGAAACAGCAGGTACTTTTCCTCCCACATACGGTACATTGACCAGGTACAAGTCATTGTTAACCACCGCCAGGGCTCTATCTCCCCGGGGAGAACGCAAGACCAGGCGCGCTTCCATAGGTTTTTCCGCACCCGGCACTTTTTTACCGGTTACTTTCAAATGCTGTTTTTCATCAGTACCGTCGAAACGAATAGAGGTTAGGCCTTTTTCGCTTCCATATAGGTAAACACGATCTTCTCCATGGATAAAATGTGGGTTTGAACGTCCATAGGCAGGAGCAATAGTTACTACTCCACCGCCGGTAGCCGGTAGCCAGGCAACTTTGGTGTCCGGATGCCCTCTGAAGGTAGGTCCAATGGCGTCTCTGAAGTTTCTGGCGGAGGTCTCCATAAATACCACCCTATTACCATCTGGTGAAAATACCGGCTGCTGATAGAATGCCTGGGCGGTAGTAAGTTTGGTAACCCGGGCACGCCCTGAAGTGTTTACTGTATACAAGTGACCTCCCTGATTTTTAGACCAGGTAGTAAAAACAATTTTACTACCGTCTGGTGACCAGGCTGGCTGAGCCTCCGTTAGATCCATGTTGGTCAACCGGCGGGGCTGCCCCTGAGGAAAATCCATCACGTATAAACGATCCAGAATGGTCAGGGCCAGTTTGCTTCCGTCTGGCGACGGCACCGCGTCCCTGATCTGGCGGGCTGTGAACTGGGGCGAGTCGCTGATAGGGTAATCAAACTCTACCAGGGGCGCTACTTCTAGCTTGGTGGTTACCCTAAAAGGGATGTTGACTGCATTACCTCCTGCTACCGGCAACGACCAGATCTTCCCCCCGTAGCTGGCCACCAATGCCTTGGAGTCCGGCGTGAAAGACATACCTGGTAATACATCGCGAGTAGCCCGCGATTCCTGATCGTCGTGCTGCACCGGATAGGCCAGCCATCGTTCATCACCGGTTTGTAAATCCCGAATTCTCAAACCCGTATGCTCATCATGACGGGTTCCATACACCAGGTATTTCCCATCTGGAGATAAGGTGGGTTGAAAGGCCGATCCATATCGCTGGGTCTTATTCTCTATTTTGCCGGTTTCCCGATCATAAACCGCAAGTTGATACTGAGGAAATACCGCATTGTATTGCCAGTCACGATTGTTGCGTGAGAACCACAGATACCGGCTGGCCGCCCCAAATGCAAGCTCTACCATTTTCACAGGCTTGAGTGCCTTGTCGTCTTTGGCTAATTGTACGCCCTTACCCCCGTCGTGATGGAACATCCAGATCTTATGAGTTCCGAATCTCCCTTCCACTCGGGAAGCGAAGATATAGTCTCCCTCGGGTGACCATTCCGGTGATTGATATCGATGATTCTTTCCGGTAGTCACCTGTGTAGTGTCTTGTTTATCCATATTGATGATCCACACGTTTTCACCGCCGTCGCGGTCGGAGATAAATACCAGGGATTTGCCATCGGGGCTGTAATGCGGCTGACTGTCAAAAGCCATTCCCGTAGTAACCTGAGTGGCAGTCCCGCCTCCAATTGGAATGGTGTACAGGTCACCCAGAAAGTCAAAGACGATAGTCTGTCCGTCTGGGCTTACATCCAATGAGATCCAGCTTCCTTCTTGAAGATCGATATCCAGAACTCGGCCGGCCTCCAGCGGCAAAGGTTTTTTCAACTGTGCGCTGTCAACCTCAGGAGTGGGATCTTGAGCATAGCTCCAACTGACCGCTGAGCACAGCAATATGATGAGTGTTAATCTAGGAAGATTCATAGTAACGAGTTCGGATTGGGATTTTTTTTAAATAAATATGAAAATCCCTTGGGTTGCAACCGTTTGCGGAAAATTGTCATTATGTTTTTAAATGCTTAATCCTTATTTTTTGCATTTACGCCCCGGAAATGCCCCAACTTAACGACCTGGAGTCCAACGCCAAATTAATACTAAATAACAATTGGAGGGATGGGTTTACTATACCAGCAAGCGTTTGTATCCGTTCTAATGAAACTGGGACTCGGGCCTCTTGACTTGGGCTTCAAAAAGAACCATTGAACTTCAAAAATAAGGAAACTCTGATATTACTGGGATATTTTGCGTTAATGGTATTGTTCAGCGTGGGGCTTCCCGCGCTAATTTGATCAGGCCTTGACCAGCTCAAAAATACTGATCTCCGGGTTTATGCCAATGCGACCCGGCATTCCGATGAAGCCGTATCCACGGTTTACATACAGGAATTGAGAGCCTTCCTGGTATAGCCCGGCCCATTGCTTATAGAGGTACTGCGCAGGACTCCAAGCAAAATTACCCAGTTCTACACCAAACTGGAATCCGTGGGTATGTCCGGAAAAAGTGACGTCGATATCCGGGTAGTTTTGGATCTCAGCTTCCCAGTGACTAGGGTCATGAGAAAGTAATAGCTTTACCGCTGCTTCTTCAGTTCCCTGATGAGTTTTGGCTAGTTCTCCGTATTTGGAGAAGCGTTTAATACCCCAATTTTCCACGCCCAGAATAGCCATCTGATCCTGACCGCTTTTTATGTTGGTATTTTCATTACAAAGCAGCTGCCATCCCAATTCCTTATGGATGGTCTTCATGTCCATTAAGTTTTGCCGTTTGGCCTGGGCCGAACTCCAAGCCCGGTAGTCACCATAATCGTGGTTACCTAAAACTGAATAAACCCCTAAGGGCGCCTTTACTTTATTAAAAATGGGAATGTAATCCTTGGCCTCTTTCGACTCCTGATTTACCAGGTCACCGGTAAAAAAGATCATATCCGTCTTTTCCTGCATCAACATGTCCACGCCGCCTTTAACCGCTCCATTATTGAAGAAACTACCGGTGTGAATATCTGAGATCTGGCCGATGGTGATGCCGTCAAATGAGGAAGGCAGGTTGGGCAAGGCAATACGCCTTTTTCTTACTTGGTAATCATAAGCCCGGTTAATAATATTAAATCCCTTGACAGCGACCGGAAAAGTAGCAGCCATCACCGCCGCACGATGTAAAAATTTCTTTCTGCTCATAGTTGGTGTTCCATAGACATCTTTAGGCTGTGAAGGTGATGGGTTTTTAAATATATTCCCCAGCAAGGGATATATTCTAACCAGCAAACGATCCAGAACCAAATAAATTGCCAATAGGACCTGAAATATATTGGTTAAAGCAATAGACGCGATTATCGACCTCCTAATGACCAGGGAGGAAATATGTAAGAATATCCCATCCAGAAACCAGAAACATGCCAATACCCAAACCGATACCACCCAGTAAAGAACTGATATAAGCTTCCTATGGGCAGGGGTCAGAGCCTTTAACTTCTGGTACAACAAATAAAACAGCACCACATCGAACAGCAGCAAACCTGCTATCAATAATACCTGTGAGTGCATTGGATCCATTTTTAACTACCTATAGAAAGCCTGCGATTCAAGCCTTCTGTTAACAAATACATTACCGGAACTATCACCAAAGTTAAGAAAGTTGACACTGTCAAACCAAATATGATGGTCCAAGACATGGGTCCCCAGAATACAACATTGTCTCCGCCAATGTAAAAATCGGAAGTGTAAGACCCCATAAATTTCAGAAAATCGATATTTATTCCCACTGCCAGAGGAATTAACCCCAGGATGGTAGTGATGGCCGTTAGCAATACCGGTCTCAATCTGGTTTTGCCGGCGCTCACAATAGCCTCGATCATATCCGCCTTGGGTAATCGACCGGTTATTTCCAACTTCTCCTTTAGCCTTTTCTTGCTTAACTCAATAAAGTCGATCAGTACAATGGCGTTGTTCACAACTATACCCGCCAGCGAAATGATACCCACCATACACATGATTATCACAAATTCCATATTGAATATGACCAGTCCCAGGAATACTCCAATGGTGCTGAATAATACGGATGTCATGATAATAAACGGCGCGGAAACCTTGTTAAACTGTGAGACTATGATCAAAAAGATCAGGAAAACGGCCAGCATTAGGGCTTTACTTAAAAACGCCATTTCTTCCGCTTGCTTTTCCTGTTCACCACCAAATTTGAATTCATAGCCTGCGGGCAACGTATAATCAGCCAACAACGTCTTGATGTCCTCATTGACGTTAGTAGGGTTAAAACCGCTCAGTACATTACTGCTTAGGGTTACCACCCGCTTAAGTTCTTTGCGCTTAATAGAGCCAAATGTCGAGCTCAATTGGGCATCCGCCACCGAAGCAATGGGTACCTGATAGATCTTGCCGTTGGTTTGATCCCTGAACGTGATGCTTTTATTCATTAAGGCATCAATATCGTATCGATAACGGTCGTCCAGTCGCAATTGGATCTCGTAATCGTCTTCCCCCTGCTTGAATTTAGAGATCTCTTTGCCAAAAAGGGCGGTTCTGATCTCGGAAGCCACCGACATGGTGCTTAACCCGAATCGACGGGCTTTTTCCCGATCTATATCCACGATCAATTCCGGCTTGCCGGTTTCAAGGTCGGTACGCAAGCGTTCGATGCCTCCTATACCGGATTCCGTGATATACGCCTTCATTTTTTCGGAGATATCGATCAGGGTTTCATATTTGTCCCCCGTGATCTCGATACTGATGGCTTTACCCACCGGGGGTCCCGCTGCATCTTTGTCAACCGCGATAGTAACACCGGGATATCCTTGCACCGCCTCGCGGATCTTGGTCATCACCTCTTTGGTATTGACCCCCTTCCGATAACGGAACTCTACGAAATTGACCATAACCCGGCTTTTGTTGGGGGTTTCCGCGGCGCTAATTGCTGTGGGGTCATTGGGATCGGCGGTTCCTTCTCCAACATTGGAAATGACCGATTCCACCATAAAAGTGTAAGGCTCGATAACCTGGTGCACGTCTTTCTCGATCTTCTCCGTAAAGGTATTGGTGGTTTCAATGTCCGTACCCACCGGGAACTCTATAAAGACATTTACGTATTTGGGTTCGTTTTCAGGGAAGAACAACACCTCCGGTTGAAATACTCCCATCATTCCTATAGAGAAAATCAAAGCCAGCACAGTTCCTCCCAGGAAGGTATAAGGCCTGCGGCCACCAAGGGCAAAAGTCAACGTCTTCACATAGCGCTGTTCCAACCAGGGCAAAAAAGCTTTTTGGAACTTCTGCGACCAGGGGCTCAGGAAATAAATATTCAGCAAGGTGATCAGTACCACTACATTCAAAAGATTACCTATAACGATAAAGATCTTCTGGACAGAGGGTTCCACCACTGACTTCAGTACAAAGCCTACCGCAATAAATATGGCGCCCAATACCACCATTACAATAGCTCGGGTCCATATTTTTTTCCATTGGGGTTCCTGGGTGCCTACTCTCATAAACTGGGAGATCAAAACGGGATTGATCACCAGCGCCACAAACAAGGATGAGCCTAACGTTATGATCAAGGTAACCGGCAATATGCCCATAAACTCACCTACCATGCCTGGCCAAAATACCATAGGGAGAAAAGCTGCTAAAGTAGTGGCTGTAGAGGCGATTACCGGCATGGCCACTTCACCTACTCCTTTTTTAGTGGCCTCTAAAGGTTTCATACCTTCTTCCATCAGGCGGTAAACATTTTCTACCACCACAATACCGTTATCCACCAACATCCCTAATGCCATTATCAATGAAAACAGCACCATCATGTTGATGGTAATGCCAAAGACGCTTAAAATATTGAAGGTAATAAACATGGAAAGCGGGATGGCGATGCCTACGAAGATGGAGTTGCGGGTACCCAGAAAGAACAACAGGACCAAGACCACCAAGATCACACCGGAAATAATATTATTTTCCAGACTATTTACCATTTCTTCGGTTTGTACAGATTGATCATTGGTAATGACCACCTCTAAGCCTTCAGGGAATATTCCTGCCTTAGCTTTATCGAGAACCTGGTGGACCTTTTCGGTGAGGATCAATAGGTTCTCTCCACTACGGCGGATCACGTCCACCATGACCACCTGGTTGTCGCCTAAGCGGGCGTAGCTTTCTTTCTCTTTATAGTCGAAGTCTATTCGGGCAATGTCACCTAGATAGATAATTCTCTGATCCTCATTCTTAACCACAATTTGTTCCAACTGCCGTGGATCTT
>JAOTYN010000022.1 GCA_029861825.1 Cyclobacteriaceae bacterium | reverse complement strand
TAGTCTCCATGGCCCGTTTGTAGGTCTTTTGGATTCCCTGGATGCACGAGCCTTTTCCCTCAAGGGGTCCCCAGCTATTGAACTCCTTGACTTGAGGTTTATCATATAAGGCTGCTTGCACGTCAGTGAGCTCGTTACCTTTAATATCCGGATGGCGATAAAACATAATGGCCGACCCTCCGATTCCTTCCAGATTAACTGCTAAATGATCGGCAAGGTCCTCATCGGGTTTTTCCTTCCAATTGCCCGGATATTCGCAGGTCCAATCATTCCATATCAAGGTGTTGGTATTTTCCAGGTCAGGGGGCTGCTCCGATTCCACATCGATCAGCATGCCCTCTGCAACTCCTTTGCGAAGACCTTGCGACCGAAGGTACTGGTAGCATTGATCGTAGTTTTCACCTTGTTGCCGCCTTTTTCTCAGTTCTTTAATAAGCCGCACTCTTTCCATCGGTTCGGGGAGGCTGGCAATGTCCCGTTTGTTGATGTAGGCTCTGATCAGCCAACCTACTACGCTGGCTACCGCTATTAGGGCTAGATATGCTAGAAATTTCATTTGGCCTTGATTTGGAAGTTGGTTATGCGTTTTTCCAAGGCATTTCGCACAAAACTATTCTTTTGGATTACCGCAGGAATTTTAATCTCCTCGCCTTCCTTGGTGGTGACTTGTATGTAGGTTTGGAATTGAAATGCGTCTTGCACCCAAGCACTATCAATTTGGTCCCAATTATAGTCCCGGGAGCCTACTGATAAGGACTGATCGGAAATGCCCAGGGAAAAGTTGTACCACTTGAACAAACTGCGGGCTTCAAAAAAAGCCCATACTGCTAAGCCTATTAAAATAAGCGGCCCTATAGCCGATAACTCCAAATAGGGCGTGGAGACCGCCCACAGAGTAATCCCCATAAAAAACAAAGGTGCCAGGGCGCGGATGATCAGCAGAAATCTAAAGTAACCAATGATCTTAAATTCGTCTTTTGATTCCATAGTATCAGGGTTAGGTGTGTTTCAGGACAATACCTGTAAAAAAGATCGAAACTTATGGACAAAACCAGTTGCCCAAATGTTTCAGAAAATGGTGCAAATGTTCCAAAATGGGGGCTAAAGGGGGATTTTACGGCTGTATAAAATGCTCCTTACGATATTGAAGTGGGGTTACCTTGTAAATTTTTCGGAATTCGCGAATGAAGGTTGAGACCCGGTTGAACCCTACTGCATCGGAGACTTCAGAGACATTCCCGTGGTTTTCTTTCAATAATTGAGCAGCCCGTTTAAGCCTGATGGAGCGCATGAACTCAGAAGTTGACTGATCGGTTAGCGCCTTGAGTTTGCGATGCATTTGGGTACGACTCATGCCCATTTCCCTATAGAAGGCTTCCACGCGGAATTCAGGATTGTCCATATTGGACTCCATTACCTGTAAGGCTTGTTGTAAGAATTGCTGGTCCAGGGGAGTGAGTGCTAATTTCGCCGGTTCCAGATAAAGGGAATGACTGAATTGTTGGCGTAGTGTTTCTCTTTGGGCAATGCGATTTCTTAGCAGGGCCATTAGCTCGTCTTCATCAAAAGGTTTGGTCAAGTAATCATCGGCGCCAATTTCCAGTCCTTTTAGCTTATTTGTCTTAGATGATTTGGCGGTTAGTAAAATCACCGGGATATGGCTGGTGCGCCTATCCTGTTTCAGTTTTTGGCATAAAGCAAAGCCGTCCATGCCCGGCATTCGTATGTCACTGATAATAATATCCGGTACAGCTTCAAGGGCTTTTTCCCATCCTTCCAGACCATGCCTGGCTACCGTCACCTCATAATGTTCACTGAGTATATTCTTTAAAAAACCCCTGAGTTCTTTTTGATCCTCCACCACCAGAACTTTGAATTGATGATCGCCATGCGAATTGCTCCAATGTTCTACTGCTACCGGGAACTGGGGTAATTCATAATTTGGTGATGAGGGTGGCTTTTGTGCAAGGGGCTTCGTTACTGCGGGCTGTTTTAAGGGTAGGTATATAGTAAAGCAAGAACCTTTTTGTTCCTGGCTTTCCAAGGTGATCCGGCCCTGATGAAGATCTATAAGCTCTTTTGTTAGCGCCAACCCGATGCCTGTTCCCTGATGAATGGAATCTCTCGATGAGGTTTGGTAAAAACGGTCGAAGATCTTTTCCTGGAGATGGGACGGGATACCCGGTCCGGTATCACAGATCATGATGCGGGCCCAGCCAGGCGATTCTGACAACTCCAGTTTTACGGTTCCCTCCTTGGTGAATTTGCAGGCGTTGGAGATTAAGTTGTACAGGATCTTCTGCATCTTGTCTGAATCGAAGAATGTCCACAACGATTTACATTGAATATCAAGTTCCATGTTAATGTTAGGATCAGCGTTTTGGGTGCTGAACATCTTAAAAACAGAACTTACCATGGGTACCAGATCACTGTATTTGGCCTGCAGGTCCATTTTACCAGCCTCAAGTTTCGAAAGATCCATAAGCTGATCGATCAGCTCATGGAGACGCCGGCTATTATTGATCATAACTTGGTAAGGTGCCGCCAACTCCTTGGGTACACCTTTTCTGAAAATCGACTCCAAGGGCCCTTGGATCAGGGTTAAAGGAGTGCGGAATTCATGCGAGATATTCTCGAAAAAGGTAGACTTAAGCCGGTCCATTTCTCTGGCCTTCTCCAGTTTTAAGTGTTCAAGTTGATATTGTGATTTTAACCGTTCCCGATTTATTACGGTTTTTCGCCAAAAGACCAGGCCTGCCACGATGAGAGCACCATACAGTATATAGGCCCAGGGACTTTGCCACCAGGGCGGTAATATCACAATTTCCATGATGAGTCCCGAATCGTTCCATATACCATCATTGTTGCTGCCTTTTATCTTCAGGGTGTAATTACCGGGATCGATGTTGGTGAAGGTAATGAAGTTGCGAGTACCTAAATACTGCCATTCCTCGTCGAACCCCTCTAGCTGATAGGCGTATTGGTTTTTTAGAGGATCTGTATAATTCAAAGCAGCAAATTGAAATGAAAAGACCGCCTGATGGTGACTCAATACAATTTTGTCGGTATGTGAGATAGTGGACATAAGCGGGGATTCCGGCCCTGGCGCCATACTTCTATTATGTATTAGAAAATCTGTGAACAACAGCTTTGGGGTATGTTGGTTATCCGTAATACTGTCCGCATAAAAAGCGTTAAATCCATTAACGCCTCCAAAAAACAACTGCCCGCTACTGCTTCTGAAATATGACCCTGAGTTAAACTCGTTGCTCTGTAATCCATCCTGTACATCGTAATTCCTGAATCCTTCTGTAAGCGGATTAAATAAAGTGATGCCGGCATTGCTGCTGATCCAAAGTTGACCATGAGGATCAGTAAGCAGGCCATAGACCACATCGTTGGGTAAGCCTGAGGATGTGTTATAATGCGTAATTTTTCCGGTGGGTAAGTGAAGCTTGTTCAGGCCGCCACCATAGGTACCTATCCATAAGGTGCCTGAAGGAGTTTCCGCAAACGAGGTGATATAGTTATAACTGATCCCGGAGGTATCTCCCGGATGGTAAAAGTACTTTTCAAAAGTACCCCTCGAAAAATTGAATTTGTTCAGTCCTCCTTTTGTGGTTCCTGCCCACAGGTCACCTCGGGAATCACTAAACAGCACTTGAACTCCTGAATCGGTTAAACCCAGGGAATCCTCAGAGGCTTGATACAGATTCATTTGGCCGGTTTCAGTTTCAAATCGCAACAGACCTCCAAAGGTTGCTACCCAGACACCACCTGTACGATCCTCAATCAGATACCTTACTGAGAGGCTAGGCAGCAGATCATCGCCAAAAAACTCTGTCTCACCAGTACTTTGATTAATGCGCAAGAGGCCTTCATGCCATAAACCGATCCATAGATAATCATGAGAATCCCAAAGTATACTCTTGATATTTTCCTTGTACCGGGGGTGTAGCTGGCCATAAAGGTGATTGAGGTCGGTTAACCGCTTAGTTCGGGGATCGAACCGGTGGAGACCTTCACCGGAAGAAGCTATTAAAATGGTACCATCCGGTTTCTCTGTGAATGACCTGATAGAAAGGACGTCTTTCAAACCATCAACAATTTCGCTTTCCTTGAAATGCTGAAACTTCCAACGATTAGGATCAAATTTGTGCACGCCTTGAAAGCCGCCAATCCAAATGATACCACTGTCATCTTCAAAGATGCTGGGTATAGAGTGGAAAGCTCCGATCTCATTGGACACCTTTAGCGGGCGAAAAGTGCCATCTCCTGGTCTTAGTACATAAGGTACATTGTGGTATGTTCCTAGCCAAAAGTAGCCGTTGCGGTCTTGAATCAGATCGATAACTCCATATTTGCTTAACTCTGGCGCCGGGTCCAGTGGATAGTGCTGAATGGTTTCAGTTTCCGGATCATACCTCAAAAGCCCCTCACTAGTGGAAACCCAAACCTTATTTTGTTGGTCCATTTTTAGTTTGAAAACCCTTTTCCCCTCAATAGCTTGCGCCAGCTTTCCGGTTAGAGGAACACCTGAGTTCTTATGGAGATCATAAACCGAGATTCCCCGCTCATGCCCTAGCCAAACCCGATCTGATGAGATAAGCAGCAACGAGTTGTTTTTTCTTAGCGCTGAGGGTGCACGTTGCGACATTTCATTTTTTATCTGGTAGTTGCCGGTAATAGGGTCGAAATGCAGTACGGTATCGTATGTGGCAATCACAATTTTTCCTTGGTCATCCATGATCATATCAATGATGTAGGCAGCGCCGGTGCCGGAATACTGCGCTGCAGCCAGGGGATATCGGGTTATTTTATGAGTGCGCAGATCCAACTTATTGATACCGTTGCTGGTTCCCACCCATAGATTCTGGGAAGGATCTTCCAGGATTCTGGTAACGGTGCTGGCACTCAGGCTGGTAGTGTCGTAGGCCTTATGCTTGAAATGAGTGAATTGATAGCCGTCGTAACTGTTTAAACCGTCCTCGGTCCCAAACCACATTATTCCCCGGCTGTCCTGAAAAATGTAGCTCACGCTGGTTTGTGATAGCCCATGCTCAATGTTGAGATTTTCCAAAGTGGCGAAGGCATTCTGGGCCAGGGTAGCAATGGGAATCAGGCCAGCTAAGCACAGGAAACAGACTATTGAATGGAGTTTTTTCAATGACTACGGAGCTTTTTCGGGGATCGGTCCATATTCAATGTACAAATAATCCTGGGCCTGAACAACTGGGGATAGAATTCGCTTTCTATGCTATTTTTTTGTATTTTTACTGTCTTTAATATGATTATTACGGACTATAATAAGCTGAAGGGCCTCTTTTTCACATATATTCTATGTGGGATGGTGGTGGCTTGCACTCCGAAAGAGAAGGTAGCAGATGATGCGGTAGTTTCCACAATCGATGCTTATGGTAATCCTGCGGCTGCTGGTTTCGACACCATCAATTCACATCCAAAGGCCATTGCTGTGGCTGATCAGGTCATGGAATCCATGGGAGGTCGGGCAGCCTGGGACCAAACCCGCTATTTGGCCTGGGATTTTTTTGGCGCTCGGAAGTTAATATGGGACAAGCAAGATGGTCGTGTTCGGATCGATTTTCCTGATAGCTCGGTTTATCTAGTCAATGTAAATGATCTAAGCGGTAAAGTGTTGCATCAAGGTGAAGCAATCACCCAAGCTGATTCCCTGGCGAAGTATATTGAAAGAGCGAAGAACATCTGGATCAACGATTCTTATTGGTTGGTAATGCCCTTTAAGTTAAAGGACTCCGGTGTCACCTTAAAGTACCTGGAAATAGAAGAAACATTGGATGGAACCATGTCCCATGTACTGGAGTTGACCTTTCGAGCAGTGGGGGTGACTCCCCAGAATAAATATCTGGTATATGTAGACACCAGTAATAATCTGGTCAATCAATGGGCATACTACCGGGAATCAGATCAAGACAGCGCAAATTTCATATTGCCCTGGGGGAATTATCAAGATTTTGGAAGTATCTTACTTTCAGATGACCGGGGAGAGCGTGACTTGAGTGAATTGGCGGTATTCGAAACGTTACCCGACGAGGTTTTTACGTCATTCGAGCCTGTGAATTTAGAAAACGACCATTAAACCATTGAAACACATGCGGCGATTAACATCCTTACTATTTCTCATAAGCTTTACCATGGTGGGCGCCTTGGGACAGCAGGGACCTTCGGTGATTGAACAAAACTGGGATCTTAGCTATCAATCGGTACTGAACCAAAATCAGATACGCTGGGACCATTCGGTGGGGACCATTTTCACCTGGTTGGCCGATCGCGATACCGAAAGCCAATATATAACCCGCTTTATTGAAGAGGAGCTAGGCAAGCTACCCCAAGAGACCTTTCTGTTGGATCACCCCACTTTTCCCTCGGCCGGCCGTACTACCATACTGGGAATTCGACAAGGAAACCAATGCTATTACTGGTGGAGGTCAACAGATGAGGGTATGAAAGAATTTAAGAAGAGATCCTTAGACCCTGAGCTCTTCCAACAAATCGTAGACCACTTGCACTCCATGCAACAACGCGATTATGAAAGCATGGGAGGCCCGGAGAAAGCCTATGCGGGATTTATGAGTGTCTTCAAGGACGGTCAAGGCAAGCAGATCCTTCTGCACATCAACGACTTTATGGAATTCGATAATGAAAATCAACAAATACTGCGAGTGGGAAAAATATCTGAAATTGAGACCACACTATTGGTAAAAAATAACTAAGAATGTCATCTTACGATCTCCAGAAAATCCCCACCAGAGCCCCCGATAATTTAGATAAAGAAGAGATTAAGCAGCAGACCAAAGAGCTGATAGATGAGCTGGAGGAGCTGCAGAATAAGTTATTTGCTGAGGACAAATGGAGCCTACTGGTAATCCTTCAAGGCATGGATGCCAGTGGTAAGGACGGCGCGGTACGGGAAGTGTTCAGTGCAGTGAACCCCCAAGGTGTTAAAGTGAAATCTTTCAAAGTACCTACCGAAAGGGAACTGGCACATGATTTTTTATGGAGGGTACACCAACATACCCCCCGAAGAGGTTTGATTCAAATATTCAACCGATCCCACTACGAAGACGTGTTGGTGACCCGTGTTTTGGGATTGACTGACGATGCTACCGCTAATAAGCGATTTGCACTTATCAATAGTTTTGAGCAGCTGCTCCAGGAGCGGGGTACTCAGATTATTAAATTCTATTTGCATATCTCTCAAGAGGAACAAAAGGAACGCTTTCACGACCGGCTGAATAACCCCAGGAAGCATTGGAAATACAACCCCAACGATCTCAAAACGGCTGAAGATTGGCCACTTTACCGTAAGTATTATGGTGAAGTTTTTGAAAATTGCGGCCCCCAGATTCCCTGGACCATTGTCCCGGCCGACCAAAATTGGTATAAGGAATACCTGGTAGCCAAAACCATTGTAGAGACCCTAAGAAGCCTCGATATGAAATATCCCGGGTTGGAAACAGTCGAATAAAAAAGGCACCTAAAGGTGCCTTAAACTTAAGTGCGCTAGGAGGCTAACCTACGATGCCGACAGCTCTTGTTGTTTCTCCCGCTCCTGTTCCTCACGCATCTGTTTGGTCTGGATTAAATAACCCGCCAGCAGACCAAGGCCTCCAAACATGAATCCCATGGAGAAATAGGCTACTTCTTCAGACACAATTCCTGCCGAATCCAGGATGCTGCCCACTAACAAACCGATCCCGATACCGATAAATACTAAGGCAAACTTAAGTCCACCCGCAGCTCTTTTTGGACGGTTTGCTGTGGGGTCCATACCGTGCTCAATCATTTTAAGTCTCTCAGAGTTTTCGTATTTTCGAATAAAGACGATCATTGCGAACGCCCCTAGCGAAATTATTATTGGAACTAATATACCTACCATAATTAATAAAGATTAAATAGCAATTGATTTTGATAATAGTAGGACGCCGGGTGCGGGAAACTGGTTACAGCCGGATATAAATATTTACCCTGTAACCAAGCTTAGGTCCAAAGCGTCAAAAAAACAGTGGGTAACATCAAGACGGACATTGATTTGATTCAAGAGGTTAAGGTAGGCAGCATGGCGGCTTACCGCACATTGGTGGAACGGTATAAAGACTATGTCTTTACCATTGCCATCCGGGTGCTGGGCAACCGTGAAGATGCTGAGGAAGCTGCTCAGGACGCCTTTGTTAAGGTATATAAGGGGATCTCCAATTTTCAGGGGAATTCCAAATTCAGCACCTGGTTGTACCGTGTGGTCTTGAATACAGCCATCTCTTATAAGAGAAAAAAGAAAATTCCCATGGAAACCCTGGAGGATTACAAAGTAATTGGGGCGGGTGAGATCAGTAAAATGCAGGAGTACCAGCATCTGGAACAAAAGAAGTTCCTGCAGTTGGCTCTGAACACTATGCTACCCGACGATGTTTCCGTAATCACATTATTTTACTTTAAGGAATTAAGTTTGGAAGAAATGTCAGAAATTACCGGTATTTCCGTTAATACTTTGAAAGTGAAATTATTCAGGGCCAGAAAACGGTTGTCCGATACGTTGGGAAAAATTTTGAAACGAGAGGTAACTTCATTGTTATGAGTCGATTTACGGATCAGGATTTATTTGATTATTTAGACGGTTCCTGCAGCAAGTCTCAGAAGCGGCAAATCGAGCAAGAACTGCGAGAAGACAAGGCTCTCAGGAAGCGCTATGATGAATTTTTGGCGCTTGACCAAAGTATGGCCCAACTTTCTTTAGAGCGCAGCCCGGAAGATTTAAGTGATAAAATAATGGACCAGATCCGGACGCTCCCCCAACTAGACTATATGGGCAGTTCCAGTATTTTTTCCGGAACTAAGTTTTTTATAGTGAGCGGAATAGTCACTGCGATGGTAGCATTAATATCATTGTTCAGTTCCGGATATCTCAGTTTAGAACCTTTGGAAACCACCATGGGGAAATATCAATTAATGGAGGAGTGGAACTTCCTGAAAGGTGTCTTGACCAAGCGCATGTTAACTAACGCAATGTTGCTTATCTATGGAGTATTGGGATTGGCCTTGTTGGATCGTGCCGTATTGAACCCTCTATTCCGTAAGAAAGCCAAAAGGCTCTCTGTTTGATCAACGAATGATTCGAAACCCTTTAAAATTTTTCACCGGCCCTTCCGAGTATATAACCTGTTGTACATTGGCATAAGAAGGGCCTTGTTTACACCATTGCACCAGCTTTTCCAATTTATCTTTTGCCCCTTCGGCAGCTACCAAAACAGACCCGTCTTCTTCATTTTTAACCCAGCCCAAAACCCCCAACTCATTGGCGATTCTCATAGCGTTGGCCCTGTAAAATACACCTTGGACTTTCCCATATATATGAATGTCGTAATGAGTCATGCAGTTCGGTAATCTTGTATGACTCTCAAAACATTCTTACCCATGATCTGTTCTATTCCCTGCTGTAGCAAAAACTGGTAATCCTCCCAGATCATTTCCATGCCGGAAACTCCTGTTCCCATAGATTGGGGTATCCACTGTCGAATTTCTTGTATTTGCGAGGGGTTGCAGTGGGCCGCCATAAGGTTAATTTGATCCGTGCCGGCGTCTTTACAAATGCTGACTAGCTCTTGTATTTCCCGCTTATCCAGAAAATCCAAATTCAGCATAACCGTCATGATTCGCGAAGCCTGGTGGATGATATGTGCGCACTTGGCCAGTTCAATTTTGACCCAGGACATCCCTGACTTAAATGCGGAGAGATTCACTGCGATCATCAACTCGTCAGATCCTTGGTGCAGAGCCAATTCAATTTGTTGGATCTTGCTTTCTGTCATCTGATAGCCGTGAGGGTATCCAATAGCGGCAATAAGGGATATATCAGTTTCCTGCAGATCCCGACGGGCTTTCTTAATCCAAAAGGGTGGCAGGCACAGGCCCCCGATGTTAACCTCTTTGGCCATTGTAAGGGCATGATCCAGTTCAACTGCAGTCAGATCGGGGTGCAGCAATTGCTGTATTAATGAGGAGTGCATGTAGTAATACCCTTTTTAACTAAAGTACTAAATTTAAAAGCCATTGATCAATGGCTTTTGGATATTAGTGTACGATACCGCATTCTTTGCATAGCTTGCGTTTACCCACTGGTCTTTTTTTAGGTTTCCTTTTATGACCGAAGTAGGAAGGATCCGAATATTGCGGCTTGTCCTTAATACGTTCTATTTTTCTGTACTTTTTAGCATTGGCTTTTTTTAATTGCTGATAATCCTGAATAGCCTTTGCCTCCAGCCCCCCGTATTTGTTTTTGGAGTTGCTTTTTACTCTTTTGCGTTCGCCCTTGAATATATTGCTGCTACTTCCTGGATCCCTGGACGAAGGAGCTGCTTGGATTTGCTGCTGAGTTTCGGATTTTTTCTTTTTTTTATTGGATTGTGCTTGACCCCACGAGTAAGTCCCCAGCATCACCACAACTAAAAGCACGTATTTCATAACCGTTTTATTCACCTAAGTATAAGCGTTTGCCATATTAACACAATTTTTTCAGTTTCATTGTGCCATATTTTAACAAAATTAATGAATGCAATGTTTGGGACAAAATCGCGATTTTTGCGATGTAAAAAGCTACTTCCATATTATTGCAGGTTCTAAACTAACCTGTATATTGTGCTGCAATTTGTCTTATTCGCATGTACGATGCCCAGCAACATAACATTCTGAACAAGCTACTGGACCGTTACCAGAAACAGCCTCCGCAATTGAACGTGGAGGTTTTTCGGGATTTCAATACCCGTTTAAGTGCAAATTTTGGCATTATCACGGAGTTGTATCAGAGCTTGTATGGTCATCGCAATGACCATCCCAAGTATTTTCTAGAGCTCATCGACGTCCTTTTTAAAGCCTTTCAGCAACGACACCCCTCATTAAGGAATCAGGATAAGTCTAGAGAAAAGGATCCACATTGGCTGTTAAACCAAAAATGGGTGGGTATGATGCTTTATCCGGAGCATTTTGCTAAAGACCTCAGCGGATTTTCGGAGAAACTGGATTATTTACAAGAGTTGGGCGTGAATTGGGTACACTTAATGCCTCTGTTGATGTCTCCCTCTAATGAAAGCGACGGAGGATATGCCGTTAGCGATTACCGAAAGGTGGATCCAAAGTTTGGCAGCATGGCTCAAATAAGAACCTTGGCTAAAAAATTCAGGGATCGGGATATGTTGCTTACCCTGGATCTGGTGTTGAATCATACTTCCGACGAGCATGAGTGGGCTAAAAAAGCCAAAAAAGGCGATAAACAGTATCAAGACTATTACTACATATTTCCAGACCGGCAGATACCCGATCAATTTGAAACCAGTATGCCGGAGATCTTTCCTGTAAGTGCGCCAGGTAACTTTACCTATGTGGAAAGCCTTGAAAAATGGGTGATGACCGTATTCCATCAATACCAATGGGACTTAAACTACCGAAATCCCCAGGTTCTTTGCGAGATGATAGACGTTCTGCTTTTCCTGGCCAATCAAGGGGTGGATCTTTTAAGATTGGATGCTCCGGCCTTTCTGTGGAAAGAAATGGGAACCAGTTGCCAGAACTTGCCCAAAGCCCATCAAATCCTAAAGTTGATGAAAAGATGTGCAGAGGTAGTAGCTCCCGGAGTGAAATTCATAGCCGAAGCCATTGTGGCGCCACTGGAGATCATGAAATATTTTGGTGAACACCCCGACGATCACGAATGTGAGATAGCGTACCACGCCCCTTTAATGGCCCTGATTTGGGAGGCCATAGCTACTGGGGAGGCCAGGCTGTTAAACAAAGTGATCCAAAACCTGCCGCAAAAACCTTGGGGCACCACCTGGATCAATTATGCTCGTTGCCACGATGACATTGGTTTGGGTTTTGATGACATCTACATTTATGAACTGGGACTGGATGCCAAGCTTCACAGGGCTTATATTTTGGATTATTACACCGGTAAATTTGAGGGGAGCCCGGCAAAGGGAGCACCTTTTATGTTCAATCCTAAAAATGGCGATGCCCGAATTTCCGGCACCCTGGCTTCCCTGAGCGGACTGGAAACAGCCTTAAAATCGAAAAGCAAACAGGCCATAGAAGATGCTATAAAAAAAATAACCCTGGTTCATAGCATAATCATGTCCTTTGGGGGCTTGCCCCTAATATACAGCGGCGACGAGATCGGCTTGCTCAATGATTATTCCTATCTAAAAGACCCTGCAAAAGCCTATGATAATCGTTGGATGCACCGGCCAATGATGGATTGGAAAGCGGCGGAAAAGCGTAAGAAGGACCGAGCAGTTGAAAAGCAAATATTCTCGGCACTTCAGAAATTGATAGCAATCCGCAAGGAATCTCCAGAATGGGCAGATCACAATAATACTACTTTGAGTTATTGCGAGAATAAACACATTTTCACGTACTTAAGATGGAACGAGCTGGGTAGAAAAACCTTGGTTATGGCCAATTTCCACTCCTCGGTGCAGTACATTAAAAAAGACATTCTGTACCGCCATGGTTTTGATATGGATAGAGGAGTAGTGGATAAGTTTAGTGGGAAGGCCCCTACCTATCTGAAAGAGTTAGTAGCATTTCAACCTTTCCAGTTCTATTGGATTACCAATAAGAAACACTACACGCCGATGGTCAAGGGAAGAAAGCGCCCCAAGAGCAAAAAGTAGTATCACATGCCCTCATGATTTTGGAGGTCAACAATTCCTTGGTAGGCTTTGTTTTTATTGCAGAATGGATTACCATTAGGTTAGATTTTAAGCCCTTATGCGGCCGCTCGAATACAAAAATATTGGCGAAGAAAAGCACCTAACATTTGATAGTATCAGAAGGATGGTGCTGAAAGAATTGTCCGATCTGGCTGAAAAGGAGGCCAGTGAGCACATTCAACAATGTCCGAGATGCCGTAGCATCCAACAAAGTTTAGCCTACCCGGTTGATTCTCGGAAAACTGCACCCGTGGAACTGCAACTTCCCAGGTTTTTATGGGTGGCGCTCATTCTAATTTCCACTGCCGGGCTGGTGATGGCCGCATTTTTTTATTTTAAGGAACCCAAAGAACCGTTGACGGAGGAGTTACCAATAGAAGATGCCCAGGCCACAGTGGTACCAAACCCAGATGAACAGGACCCGCCCGAAAGTGAAGTAGCGCCCGTTTTGGAAGCCATAGATACACTCTCACAAATTAATGAGGAGCCACCGACCCTCCCCGACGCTGTTTCAACCAATAAGAAGTTTGATAACTATATCGAAAAACCGCCGAACCAGGTGCAAAACCGTGTAAGGGGGATTTATGGAAAGATCACCAACAATGGAGTTCCTGTTTCCGGAGTTACCGTTATGACACCGGGCAGTAATAAAGCAAAGGTCACCGATCACACCGGGAAGTATTACATTCAGGTTTCTAACCGTGCCAGATCGCTGATCTTTATTTACCAAGGTAAGCAGGTGGTCAAGACTATCCCATCAAATTCAAGAAGGCTGGATCTTCAATTGAATTTTGAGGAAATGACTTACCCATCTCGCCTCGAGGAGCAATAGACATTTTTCGCTGGAATGACTTATCTTCAAGGCTTCTTTACGCTATGAGTAGTATGGTACAGATAGGAGTAGTTCAAATGGCCTGTGGGGCAGAGCCTAAGGACAACCTCGGCCGGATAATTCAAGAGATCGGGCAAGCCGCCACTAAGGGTGCTCAAATAATTTGTTTGCAGGAATTATTTAAGACCCGCTATTTCTGCTATCTGGAGCATCATGATAATTTCTCGTTGGCCGAATCCGTTCCGGGCCCCACTACCGAGGTGCTACAATCATTGGCCTCAGAACGGCAAGTGGTATTGATAGCATCCTTGTTCGAAAAAAGAACTCATGGTCTTTATCACAACACAGTGGCTGTAATCGATGCAGATGGATCATACCTGGGGAAATATCGCAAGATGCACATCCCTGACGATCCTGGTTATTATGAGAAATTCTACTTTACACCGGGTGATTTGGGATACCGGGTGTTCAATACTCGATATGCTAAAATAGGTACTTTGATATGCTGGGATCAATGGTTTCCGGAAGCGGCCCGCCTAACCACCCTGATGGGCGCTGAAATTTTATTTTATCCCACAGCCATTGGATGGGATCAGTCACAGGAGGAGACCACTAATAAAGAGCAATTTGAAGCCTGGCAAACGGTTCAAAGAGCCCATGCCGTGGCCAACGGGGTTCATGTGGTGTCGGTAAACCGGGTGGGAACCGAAGGTCAAATGGATTTTTGGGGCGGATCCATGGTAGTAAACCCAATGGGTCGTGTATTATGGCAAGCCGGCCGGGAGGAGGTTACCAAAGTAGTACCCGTTGAACTTGCAGACTCAGATTACTATCGTACCCACTGGCCATTCCTCAGAGATCGGCGTGTGGACAGCTATGGCGACATAACCAAAAGGTTTCTAGATCAACCATGATCCCGGTAGCTGAAGGGTACAGCTTTCCGGCAGAGTGGTCTCCGCATAAGGCTACTTGGCTCAGTTGGCCTCATAATCCTCATACCTGGCCTAATGGTCTTGAAAAAATTTATCCCACCTTAATTTCATTAATTAAGATCATCTCCCAAGAAGAAGATGTCTGCATACAGGTAAACGACCGGGCTACACAACAAGAAGTAGAGGAGCTGCTAAGGCAGTACAATGTGCCATCAATGAATGTAAAGTTCTTTTATCACCCTACCAATGATGCCTGGTGTCGAGACCATGGTCCGGCTTTTTTGACTAACCCTAAAAGTCGCAAGAAGTTGGTCGTTAATTGGGACTACAATGCGTGGGGTGGCAAATATCCACCCTATGACCTTGACAATGATATTCCAGAAAAGATCGCGAAAGCCAGGGATATTGAGATGGTTAGTCCCGGTTTGGTATTGGAAGGAGGATCGGTGGAGTTCAATGGCGCGGAAACCCTGCTCACTACCAGTTGCTGCCTATTGCATAAAAACCGCAACCCAGGGCATAAGCAAGCTGAAATAACGGAAAAACTGTGCGATTACTACGGAGTAAAGCAGGTTCTGTGGCTTCACCATGGAATTGCAGGCGATGATACCGACGGCCATATTGATGATATTTGTCGATTTGTTAAAGATGACTTGGTAGTTGCTGCCGTGGAACAAAATCCAGCGGACTGCAATTTTCAACCACTCCAAGAAAATCTTCAGCTGTTGAATGACATGAGGCTTTGGGATGGCCGGCCCTTAAAAGTAACTGCCCTGCCAATGCCCAAACCACTTTTTTGGAAAGAGCAACGGCTGCCGGCAAGCTATGCCAACTTTTACATGTGCAATGCGGCAGTAATAGTCCCGACCTTCGATGATCCTCAAGATCAGGTGGCATTAAGCAGTTTACAAGAGCTTATTACAGATCGGCCGGTACTGGGCCTCGATTCACGAGAATTAGTGGTGGGATTAGGCAGTTTTCACTGCTTAACTCAACAAGAACCAAGCCTTTAGCCGCACAAATTTCTTTGCATAGCCAACATTTTTCGATTAACTTCGTTGTCTTAGATACGGAATAAAGTGTTCCGTCATTTTTTAATTTAATATCAGTTTGGCGTGAAGGTACTAGCAAAAATTGGACTGATAGCAGCTGCTGCCGCAGTGGTACTGTTCATTTTTATTTTCGAGTTTTACAAACCAAGCTCTTCAAATGAGGCTATGAAAGCCCCTCCAGTAGAGGAGGTGTCTGAATATAACTACTACCAAGGAACTGATTCCGAAGGAGCTACCATAGAAACGGATTCTGAAGAAGTCTTAGATGAGACGGCTAATGAAGAGCCTGAAGAGCCTGTCGATCAGATCCCCGACCAAGAAAGCCCGGAATCGTTGGTAGAGGAGGCCGTGCAAGAGCAGCCCAGCCCGGAAGAGGAGGAACCACAGATTGAGACACCAACAGTTGTTGAGGAAGTCCCAGCCGTTACCGAAGAAGCTAACGATATTAATGTCCGTAGAATTTACGGTAAGATCACGCTTTCATCTACCGGAGAAAATATTGCCGGGGTTAACATAATGGTGCCCGGGAGTAGCGTGGCTAAGATCTCCAACAACATAGGCGGATATACCATTCAGGTGCCCCCAAATACCAGAGAGTTAGTTTTTATATACCGGGGAAAGAAATTTGTTCAACGCCTGAGCCCCTCCAATAACCTGCTCAATGTCCGCCTGAATCTGGAAACCATGGAATACGACTAGTTTTTCGAAAGCTTTCCATTCACCATTATTGTTTTTTTAAAAATGAGGATTAATCCTCATATTTGGCTCTGTAATCGCCAAATACCATGAGATATCTATGCCTTCTAGCCCTGACGTTTCTGTATGTTTCGGGAAGTAGCCAGGGAAAACTATTGGAAAGTCAGACACTGGACAGCAATATCCTAAGCCGTAGTGTGGGGTACAGCATTTACCTGCCTCACGACTATGAGCATTCCCAAAGGAAATACCCCGTTCTTTACCTGCTTCACGGTTATACAGATAATGAAACAGGATGGACTCAGTTCGGAGAGGTTAAGAACATAGCCGACCAGATGATAGCCGATACCGAGGTCACCGATATGATCATTGCCATGCCCGATGCCGGGTTGGATTGGTACGTAAACTCCTACGACAACAAAACCCGCTACGAATCTTTCTTTATAGAGGAATTTATTCCGTACATAGAACAAAATTACCAAGCCAGGGGTACCAAGGAGTTTCGGGCGGTGGCAGGCTTAAGCATGGGAGGGCATGGCACCTTGCTATATGCTATAAAGCACCCCGATATGTTTGCAGCCGCCGCTCCGTTAAGTGCAGCCGTTTGGGGAAAAGAGGAAATTACCGCACACAAGCAAGAGGATTGGGACAAATACTTTGGGTTTATTTTTGGAGAAGGCATGGCCGGAGAGGCCCGGATTACCGACCATGTTAAAAGTAATTTTCCTCTATTCTTGATCGAACAAGCCGATTCTATGAAACTCCAATCCGTAAAATGGTATATCGATTGCGGGGATGACGATTTCCTTATCAATGGCAACATGGAGCTTCACAAACTTATGAACGAGAAAGCCATTCCGCATGAATTTAGGGTACGGGATGGAGCGCATAACTGGACCTATTGGCGTACCGCCTTACCGGAGGTCTTAAGGTTTGTTTCCAGGAGCTTTCACCGCTAAAAAAAATGTCCCGACGTGTTAACGCCGGGACGGTCACCGTATTTTCGAAGTTGCAATAAGATTAAAAAATGACTGTCCCCGTAAGGGAGCCATGCAACTACCGAATTACAGTAG
This sequence comes from Cyclobacteriaceae bacterium, assembly GCA_029861825.1. Lineage (GTDB taxonomy): Bacteria > Bacteroidota > Bacteroidia > Cytophagales > Cyclobacteriaceae > JAJCYK01. The sequence goes on along the minus strand of JAOTYN010000022.1, from coordinate 621 downwards.
CCTCAATCTATCCAATACTAAGCTAGTTTATTTCCCATGACCAGGTGGGATTTTTCGACAGGCAGGAGCTTTTCATCGACAATTTCAATAGGCAGAGCTTTGATTATACTGAAACACTAGGCTATGACAACTGTTTAAGTTGTTATAGAAATAAAATACCCAAATAAAACCTGGCATATGTGGGCCGTTTTGAACACCCGCCAGGTCCCCTAGAAGGTAGTAATTAGTGGATTAATGTTTATATTCAAATCCACTCAATACCAAGAATATGAAAAATTTTGTCAGCGGTCTATTTATGGTTATTTCACTAGGTCTTAACGCCCAAAACGACCCCTACTTACAAGCCATTGATATTTTTGACCTGGAATATGTTTCCGATCCACAAATTTCAAAGCAAGGCGATCATATTCTTTACGTACGGAATTTTAAAGACATTATGACTGATCGCAGTCTCTCAAATATTTGGTTGGCGGATTTTAACGGGAACCGCAAACGTCCTCTTACCACGGGTAATCAACGTGATTATTCACCAAGATGGTCTCCCGATGGGTCCAGAGTGGCCTACATATCCAATCAGGATGAATCCAGACAGATCTACAAGAATGGGTTGGATACAGGGGC
>JAOTYN010000343.1 GCA_029861825.1 Cyclobacteriaceae bacterium | reverse complement strand
AGCGACAGTGATTGCAAAGCCTGTCACGTGCTAGATAAAACCTCGGTGGGTCCCAGCTATACGGAAATTGCTAAGAAATATCATAAAGATCAGCAGGCAGAAAAATACTTGAGTGCCAAAATCATAAAAGGCGGGGGCGGCGTATGGGGCGAAAACGCAATGGCTGCTCATCCGGATATCTCCCAGGACGATGCAGCTCAAATGGTACGCTATATTTTGTCATTAGCGGAATCCAAAAAAGGGGAAAACCTCCCGGCAGAAGGCCGTTACCTGGCCAGCGACCATATCGACAAAAGCTCCGGGGGCGCTTACATTATTAAAGCCGTTTACACAGATAAAGGAGGCGCCAATACCGCCGGCCCCGCCACCGGACAGGAAATACTGGCTTTACGGGATGCTAATGTCAGAGCCGTTGACTTTGATGGCATGGAAGGGGTACAGACTTTCAAAAACGATGACACAGAGGTAGTCATTTTTTCCAACCCCAGCATGTTACGCTATGATCAATTGGATCTCACCGGGGTTAAAGCCTTAACATTCGCAGGTTTTTTAATGAGCAGTGAAAGTAACACCATCATTGAAGTGCGTATCGATAGCCAGGACGGCCCACTGATTGCCACTACTCCTCTCAACTCCGTGGGAGTTGAGTTACAGATGGGAACCTTTGCGGCACAATCGACCGTACCCACCCAGGAAATCCAGGGCAAACACGATGTGTATATCGTAGCAAAGGGTAAGGTTGCTAATAAACCATTGGGAGGATTGCTTACCATATCCTTCCAGATGAAACCTTAAGAGTATTGCATGACCCGAATTGCCAGAGCTTCAATTTATATGATAGGATTAAGCCTGGTGATAAGCTCTGCTTGTTCCGGAGTTGAGGAACAAGAGCAGCCACAGAGTTTCGCCCGGCAACTGGCTGGTAACTGGCCCTATGCGGTTACCTATGAAATATTTGTGCAGTCTTTTTACGACACCAACAACGACGGGATCGGCGATCTTCCTGGAGTTACGGAAAAGCTGGATTACTTAAAAGACTTAGGAGTAGAGGCCATTTGGCTGATGCCCATCAACCCCTCCCCCTCTTATCACAAGTACGATGTCACCGACTATAAGGAAATACACCCGGATTACGGCAGCTTGTCCGATTTCAAACAGCTGGTAAAAGCCGCCCACGACCGCAATATAAAGATCGTTATAGACCTGGTGGTCAATCACACTTCCAGCGAACACCCTTGGTTCAAAGAAGCCTCCGGCGATTCCATCAATGACTACCGCAATTATTACCTTTGGGCCAATAAGGATTCCATCGCCCAGCAGATCCTTAAGAAGGAAACCACTTTGGATTCGGACAATATTACTCAATGGCACGCCATTGAAAGCGACAGTCAGCACTACTACGGTTTTTTCTGGGGCGGCATGCCGGACTTAAACTTGGACAATCCCCAAGTAAAAGAGGAGATTTTTGAGATAGGCCGTTTCTGGTTAGAGGACATGGATGTTGACGGCTTCAGATTAGACGCCGCTCGTCATATTTTTCCCGATGACAGACCACAGGACAATCATCAATGGTGGGTAGAATTTAGAAATGAGATGCAAAAGGTAAAACCCGATGTATTCTTATTAGGTGAAGTCTACGCCGACGCCCCCACCGTAACCCCATATTTGGAGGGCTTGCCGGCACTTTTTAATTTTGATGTTGCCCAAGGGATCATCGATGCGGTAAAAAACGAACAAGGGGCTCCCTTACTACAAAGGTTACTGCAAATCAGGCAGTCCTATGCACAGGTAAACCCCGATTTTATTGACGCCACCTTTTTAAGTAATCACGATCAGAACCGCATCGGCTCTCAATTAGCAGGTGATCGCGCTAAGATCCGTATGGCGGCGTCCCTGTTGCTGACCCTTCCGGGTTCCCCTTTTCTTTATTATGGAGAAGAGTTAGGGATGTTGGGGGTGAAACCCGATGAACATATCCGCGAGCCCTTCAACTGGGATGTAGACGGTAAGGATCCCGGAGAAACCCAATGGCTGGATGCCAAATACAGCCAGGACCAGGCAGTGGCACCGCTATCTATGCAAATGTCCGACACCTTGAGCTTATATAACCATTACAAAACCTTAATTGAGCTGCGCAACGATCATCCGGCCCTGACCTATGGAACCATGGAGCCTATACCGGGAAGTGCTGCCTCCCTTTGCTCCTTCTTGCGTTTGTATGAACAAGACAGCCTTTGGGTACTGCACAATCTTTCCAGTAGCCCCCAACAAGTCCCTATGGGCCAGGAAGTCTCCGCTTTGCAAGAAGTATTATTTTATAATGGATTATATTCGCAAGATCAGGAAGCTATTACCATAGCCCCTTATACCACAGTGATCTTAACCAATTGAAAAGATATAAATGAACAACATAACCGTAATAGGGTCCGGTACTATGGGCAACGGGATCGCCCATGTATTTGCCCAAAGCGGATTCCAGGTTTCCCTAGTAGATATTCAGCAAGAAGCTTTAGACAAAGCACTCACCACCATAGGCAAGAATCTGGACCGACAAATAAAGAAAGAACTTATCGACGAGGCCGCCAAGGTGGAAACCTTGTCGCGCATCAGTACCAGCACCGATCTAAAAGCCGGAGTTTCAGCCGCTGACCTGGTGGTAGAAGCGGCTACCGAAAATGTGGAGATAAAACTTCAGATCTTCAGGGAGCTGGATGCTCATGCCCCGGAGCCCTGTGTACTGGCCAGCAACACCTCTTCCATCAGTATAACTCAAATAGGCGCCGTCACCCAACGTGCGGATCAAGTAATCGGTATGCATTTTATGAATCCGGTACCGGTCATGAAGCTAGTGGAGATCATAAGAGGATATGCCACCAGCGACGCCGTCACCCAGTCCGTAATGGATATATCCAGACAATTGCACAAGGAACCGGTGGAAGTTAACGACTATCCTGGATTTATTTCCAATCGCATTCTGATGCCTATGATAAATGAGGCCATTTATTCCCTGTTTGAAGGTGTAGCCGGGGTAAAAGAGATTGACACTGTAATGAAATTGGGAATGGCCCACCCTATGGGGCCTTTGCAACTGGCCGATTTTATCGGTTTGGACGTGTGTTTGTCCATATTAAAAGTACTGCATCAAGGGTTTGGAAATCCCAAGTATGCGCCTTGCCCTCTATTGGTCAATATGGTGGAAGCGGGTCATTTAGGGGTAAAATCGGGATACGGTTTTTACTCCTGGACCCATGGAACCAAGGATTTGCGGGTATCCAACAATTTTCAAAAATAAGGTACATAAATCCATATTACTGGAATTCATTTGTTTACTTTAAGGTTGTGATGGGAATGAAACGGTCTATTTTTGGGTGGATTTGCTGTGCTTCATTGGTCCTTCTGGGATTCGGAACCCCGATCTGGGGTCAGTCCGAGTCCGTAAGTGGTGAGGTCCAGGAAATGATGGAAAGGGCTGTTGCCCAAATGAATGACGGCGAATATGAGTTGGCAAACCTCACCTTTCGAAATATTCTCAAGCAAAGAACTGTTCTACCCACCGACCTGAGCTATCTATTTGCTGAAACCCTTTACATGATCCATCAGTACCACAACAGCAAGAACTTTTTAGATAAGTATTTGCGACTGGCAGGGACCACTGGCCGTTACTATCCTCAAGCCATGGACCTCAAGCGCTACCTGGATGATGCCTTTGAAGAAATACTAAGTTGCTCCTATTGTAATAACCGGGGCTACAGACTAATACCCTGTGATACCTGTGGTGAGACCGGTGTACTAACCGATGATTGTTACTATTGCAAAGCCGTAGGAGTAAATCTTTGTGAGGTGTGCAAAGGTAATGGCGTAACCACCAGCTTTAATGCCTTTAATGAAGTACAATACTTTACCTGTCCAAACTGTGAGGGTAAGGGACAAGTGGCCTGTAAGATCTGTGATGGTCAAAAGATCCTTACCGAAACCTGCCCTGATTGTCACGGAAGACACCAGAAAGCGGGTTTAGATATCTGCGATCACGAAGATCTAGAAGATCAGAAAGATCACCAAAATTAGTTGCAGAAATTCTTAAGCTGTATCTCAGCTTCAGCCACCTGCAAGGCCTGAGCCTGGCGGTAGTCTTCACAAGCCCTTCGCCGCTGCTTCATGGAAGTTCGCAGCACACCCCGATACAAATAAGCCTCGCCCAATTCAGCATCTAATGCAATGGCTTTATTATATCCGCTTAAGGCTTCGTCCTTTTTTCCACGCTTATGCTGCACCCTGGCCAAGAGGAACTGGGCCTGAGCGCTGTTCTCGTGAAACTGTACGGCTAAGTCAAAATGATATTGAGCGTTGGCAAGATCCTGTTTCCGATAAAAGTAGCTGCCGGCGCTTAGATTGGCCTGCAGGTTTTCTTCATCCTCTGCCAGCACGGACTGAAAGTCCTTTAAAGACAGTTCGTATAGCTCCATTTCCTCGTAGGCTCTCCCTCGGTTGTAAAGAGATTTTACATCTGTAGGGTACAGGGTCAGGTACTCCGTATAGGCTTTAACAGCGCCCTCAAAATCACCGGATTCAAATAATATGTCACCTTCCCTGGAAGCTTGTTGTTCACAGCCCCATAAAAAAATAAAAAATAAAATTGAGATGTACTTCATAAAATCGTAAACTCAAAGGTATACTATTTTGACAAATTACCTTTCAAATTGTGGTTAATGATAGGTGAATCAGACCTTGGATTTGATTCGTAACCGGGCGCTGATCCCTTCCTCCTGAAAGACCTTATCAAGATTCTCCCGCAGACGTTCCACGATGCGTTTACAGACCTCCTCTTCCACCTTT
>JAOTYN010000342.1 GCA_029861825.1 Cyclobacteriaceae bacterium | reverse complement strand
GGATACACCAGTCCTACAAATATTACTGTGAAAATCAGATAGGCGTTGATCTTAATACGTTCAGCTACTGCTCCTGATACTATAGTGGCGGCAGTGGCTGCAAACATGGCCTGGAAGAGGAAATCCGTCCAATAGGTCATGGCGCCTCCGTATTCCATACCTTCGCCACCTTCCGGCATGTTTAGGAAAAAGCCGTCAAAACCCAGCCATTCCATACCGCCTCCGGCAGCGAAAGAGTCTGGATACATGAGGTTGAATCCCACAATGTAATAGGTTATTATACCAATAAGAGGAGTCAGTGTGTTCTTGAACAAGATATTAACCGTGTTCTTGGATTGACCAAAGCCCGCTTCAACACCGGCAAAACCCAAGTGCATGATGAAGACCAGGAAAATGGCTACCATCATCCAAACGTTATTAACGGTGAGCAGATTTTCGGCAACCTGACCGCCAACTTCCGCGATGGTGACCGGATCACTCACTGGTTCTACTGACTCAGTGGTTAATAGATTTGTAATTCCTTCTTTCATAAGTAGTTTATTTAATCCCGTAATTATTCGATTGACAAATAAATACGGGCCAACTTACTTTTGAAAGCAATGTGATTAAAAAATCACCCTATAAATTGTAAATAATTTAAAAAATTACATTTTGTGATTATAAAATCAACTATAAAATGTGTAAAAAATAAAAAAATATGATTTACAAGTTAAAAAATTATCCTGTTTTTGAAAAAAACGAATAATAGACTCTTTTTATTCTTAAAATCATAAATATTGATCTAATATGACCAATAATATTAGAATAGTACAATATAATTGTGATGATATCAGATAGAAGTGCAATAATCCTGAATGGATTGACGAATACTGCTGAAAGTTTGTTTCAACAATTCTGGGTTCTCTTCCAGTAAGGTTACCCGAAATCCCAGAAGGTGTGAATGGAAGGAGGATAGAGGAACCACACAGACCCCGGTTGTCGCCAGCAAGTAGTAAGCAAATCGTTTGTCCAAAGGAAGTTTAGTGGAGATCCACTGCTCTAGCAGGTTTTGGATAGTGGGATCCTGCGCACGCAAAAATTGATCCGACTTAAGTGCGCCCTTCTTAAAAACGATAGTATTGTAAAAGGCGCCATAAGTTTCATTGAAGTGTATGAAGGGGAGATCCCTAAGTATAGCAGCAATGATCTTTCCCCGCTCCCCAATAGCCTTATTAAGCTGCTGTCGATAACCCTGATAACGACTATCTGAAAAAATTAAGGGGATGGCTCTTTGGGGTAAGGTGGTGGCGCACACTTCAGTCATCTTAACATCTTCAAGTGTAGCACAAAGCGTTTGAAAATCAGCATCGACGTGTCGATTGTAGAACTCCATCCAACCGCAGCGTGCTCCTGGCCAGGGCAACTCTTTGGATATTCCCTTTAATGCGATCCCCGGCACTTCCTGGATAACCTCCGACAGGGCATAAGCCTTGGTGCCGTGGTAGGTAATGTTGTGGTATACCTCATCGCTGATGATCATCAGGTTGTACCTTCGGGCTAGTTCCACGATTTGTTGCAGGGTTTCCAACGGATATACCATCCCCGTGGGATTGTCGGGATTAATGATCAGTATACCTACTATGTTGGGATTGTATTTAACCTGATTATTTAGATCGTCCAGGTCGGGATACCAGCTGTTTGCAGGATCTAAGCGATAGGTTAAAGGTGCAGAAATAGCGTGTGCAGCTTCTGCTGAACTATGGGTAGCATAGGCCGGAGAGGGTCCGATCACCCGGGAGCTGGGATGAATAAATTGATAGAGCTTGGAAATGGCATCGCCTAGTCCATTGAAGAACAGAATATCGTCAGCGTTGATCTGTGCACCCCCCAGGCTATTGGTCTTGGCTGCCAGGAATTCCCTGGTCTCCCGGATCCCCTGGGAGTGGCAGTAGCCATAGGTCCTGTCATCATCGACCAAACCCGTGATAATTTCTTTTATCCAAGAGGGAATTTGAGCATTCTTCTGGATGGGATCGCCAATATTCTCCCAATATATTTGCTGCCCACACTTTTCTACCTGATCAGCTTTTTTTACGATATTCCGAATCTCGTATTCAAGCTGCTCAGCTCCTTCAGAAAGTAGTTTTTGTCTCATGCCTTCACCGGGCTTCTAAATCCTTTATAGCTTTATCGGCGATTTCAAAATCGAAACCGTCCACAACTTTAGTGATTTTTTTTCTAATTACCTCTGTGCCTAAATTACCAATACTTCCAAGATGGGTATGTTGCAGATCTTTCTTAGGCTTAAATATCCCTTTGTCAATTTCGGCAGCTACTTGTTGGTAGGCATCCCGGAAAGGAATTCCTTGTAAAACCTGTAGGTTCACATTCTCTACGCTATAAATGAGATCGTACTTGGGATCATCCATTATCTTGCCATTTACCTCCACTTGAGTTAGAGTGGAGGTGGTTATTTTCAAGATGTCCCGGAGCTGATCAATGCCCGGGATAATTAGCTCCTTGGTAAGCTGTAAATCGCGATGGTATCCGCTTGGAAGGTTCAGAGTGATGGCCATGAGCTGTGCCGGAAGTTGCTGTATTAGATTACAACGCCCCCGGATCAGTTCAAATACATCTGGATTCTTCTTATGGGGCATAATACTGGATCCGGTGGTAATATGCCCCGGAAAGCTCAAAAAGCCGTAATTTTGACTATTGTAAAGACATATGTCCATCGCCATCCGCCCCAGGGTTGCCGCCACAGAAGCCAACGAGAAGCTTACGCTGGCTTCGGATTTACCACGGCTCATTTGCGCGGCTACTACATTAGTATGTAGATCTTCAAATCCCAACAACTTGGTGGTAAGTTGCCGGTCCAGGGGGAAAGAATTGCCATATCCGGCTGCACTACCCAGAGGATTCTGGTTCACCATTTGGTAAGAAGCCCTCAGCATTAGCAGATCATCCGCAAGAGTTTCCGCAAAAGCCCCGAACCACAGCCCGAAAGAAGAGGGCATTGCCGCCTGCATATGAGTATAACCGGGTATGATTACCTCCCGGTGGGCTTCACTTAATTCTAAAAGTGCCGAACACAGGTCCTGTATCGCATATGTAAGTTCCTTTATTTGATCCCTCAGGAATAGTTTAATATCAACTAAGACCTGGTCATTTCTGGATCTTCCGCTGTGAATCTTTTTACCGACTTCACCCAATTTTTCGGTGAGCATAAATTCAATCTGGCTGTGCACATCCTCAGTCTGGTCATCGATTTTAAACTGTCCCTGACTAATGGTATTCAATATGTCCAGCAATGCTTCATGGAGTGTGGCCCGTTCTTGTTCCTTTAACAGGCCAATACTTTCAAGCATGGTGATGTGTGCCAGAGATCCCCATACATCCTGCTTGGCCAGCCGTAAATCCAACTGCCGATCCTGACCTACGGTAAACGCTTCAATATCACCAGATATGTCTATCCCCTTGTCCCAAAGTTTCATATGGTTGTTTTTAAGTCCAACTCGGAAAGTAAATCTATATAGGTATTGATCCCATCCCTGATTTCAGAGATGAGAATAAACTCGTCGGCTATATGCGATCGCTCGGATTTTCCGGGACCGATCTTAACTGTCGGGAAGTCCATGAGCGCCTGGTCCGACAAGGTTGAGGAGCCAAAAGTATCCAATCCTATGGCCTGACCACGCAAAACCACCGGATGATTGGAATCTATACTGGAGCTGTTGAGCCAGGCTGAACGCTGTTTGACTTCCGATTGCAGGTTCTCCTCAAGAAAGTCTATTACCTCTTGATTCCGATACAATTCGTTAGTGCGCACGTCAATCACAAAATGGCAAGAAGCAGGTACTACATTATGCTGCGAGCCGGCATCAATCTGGGTAACGGTCATTTTTACTGGGCCCAAAACATGGGACACTTTATCAAAAGTGTGGTCCTTGATCAAATTTATGTCTTCCAAAGCCAAATATAAGGCATTAACACCCTCGTCACGAGCAGCATGGCCGGATTTGCCATGAGCGATGCAGTCAATAACGACCAGTCCTTTTTCCGCAATGGCCATGTTCATACCAGTAGGTTCACCAACAATTCCCAGATCAATTTTACCCAGGTCCCGAAGAATGCTATGAACTCCCTTAGGTCCTGAGATCTCTTCTTCTGCAGTGATAGCCACAATTAAGCGATAAGGTAATTTTGGCAAGGTGGTAAGATATATAAATGTAGCTAAGAGTGATACAGCCGATCCACCGGCGTCGTTACTCCCCAATCCATAAATTCGTTCTCCGTCATATAAGGGAATGTACGGATCTTTGGTCCAATCGGTGGTAGGCTTTATAGTATCGTGATGTGAGTTGAGCAAAACAGTGGGGGCATCTTCATCACAGTTCTCCCCGATAGCCCAAATGTTGTTGTCTTTGCGGTGTACAGATACTCCGTAGCTGTTCAGAAAATCTTTTATGTGTTGGGCAGTGCGTACTTCTTCCCTGGAATGAGAGGGAGTAGCGATAAGGAGTTTCAATAATTCGAGGGCTTGCTCAATTAGATTCTTACGAATCCTTTGGTTCAGTTTCATTTCATACATAATCTGGTTCCATTTGGTTTTGTGCTGGTAATGCCTTGCCAATCTCCCAGAAGTATTTCCTGAACTCCCCCTTCTAAGGCGGCGAAAGCATTATCTAATTTAGGTATCATGCCATCGGCAATTTTGCCTTGGTTCTTTAATTTTTGATATAGTTCAGGGTTTAACTCCCGTACCACCGATTGCGGATTATGGGTATCAAGCAAAACCCCAGGTTTATCAAAACAATAAGCCAATTTCACCTTAAACTCCTGGCTTAATGTCTGTCCTAAATGCGCAGCGATGG
>JAOTYN010000341.1 GCA_029861825.1 Cyclobacteriaceae bacterium | reverse complement strand
CAGGCATGCGGGGATCAACGTGTTTCAGGGTTCACCCTTGACAAAATTACCTTGATCCAAGCACTTAATGATTGTGAAGCTTTGGTAAGTGCTCTAAACATTTCCCGACGGTCTGATTTTCCCTGGGCTAAGCTGCGAACACCCCCCACGTTATTATCAGATGTAATGAACAATGTAGGAGAGATTGCTGTCCAGGTTAGCTTAAAGCGGTTAGTCGTTTGCTCCGCTTGGGGTGCTGGGGAAACCAAAAAGGACTTGCCGGCTTGGTTTAGGTGGGTGATTGATCACAGCAACGTGGGGGTGACTTATCAGGTCATGAAAGACAAGAAAAGGTGCTTTGAAGTCCAACTTGCCTTGGACCATCGTACGGCCCAGCGGTCGTACTAATTCCAAGCGCTCTAAAAAATTGCAACTAAGCTATAACAATGAGCCAAAAACTAAGTTGACCGTTAGCCGGAAGGATGTAGCCCAATTTATGATTGATGCATTGGATAATGAGGATCTCATTCACCAGGCTCCGGTTATTTCCCATGCCTGAAAATCCTGAGCTAATTATTAAGTTGACACTTATTTAATTAATCCTTGTATTTCTCCCCAGGTTACCAGCTTAATCCCTTCTTCTTTCAAAATCTGTCGGCAAGTTTCACTGGTAAAGAAATCAAAGTCCTCCTGACGCCATCGCGCCCCGTAATCAGGATGGTCGACAGTCATGGCCTGCATTTCAGCGTTGTCGTAGCCCAGGTGCATCAGCAATACCGTTACCCCCTGGGGCAGGGACCTTAATTGCTTGGTGTAGAATGCCGCCATGCCCTCTTTGAAATCCTCTGGATTGGCTATGACTATATGATCGATCATGATGGTCTTGTCATCCATCAGTGGTTTCAGCTCTGGAAGGAAATCCAGCATGGTTCGGCTGGCCATAACCGGGATCTTATATTCCCAACCCAGTTTTAAGTAGATCGGAAAAAACTTCTTATTAAGTACACTTCCCATATGAGTGTCCAGGTGAGTAGGCTTTAATCCTGCTGCCAAAGCTTTTTCGATTTGAGCCCTCAGTTCCAATTCAACTTCCTCAACACTGGCGTTGTTAACCAATTGTTCTACGTTATCATAAAAATATCCTTGAGAATCGACCAACCCGGTAACTTTATTTATAGGTGCAACCGGGCCCCATTTTAGATATTTCCATTCGGAATTGAGGGTAAGATGCAAACCTAAATCTGACTGCGGGTGTTGTTTTGCCCAATGCACTACTTCGCTAAACCAAGGGCAGGGGACCATAATACTGCCAGAATTAACCATACCCACAGCCATTGCATCAAATGTGGCCTGGTTCTCGGAGTGTGAAACCCCAATGTCGTCGGCATGAACGATCAATAACTTACTGTCTTTGGGATACCCCAGTCGTTCATTTAAAGATTGGCCGCAGCTGCCTAGGGAAATAAGTAAAAACCCGCCAACAAGAGCAATTTGGTTAGTTTTCATGGTTTGATGGGTGTTTTATAACCAGTTTACTGAGGATGCTGGTAAAAAGCAAATGTATTATCCCCATGAATTTTGAAGCTTCAATATGTTCCCTCAAATATTTTTTCAAATCGACCAAGTTTTGAGACTTTCAGAGAATATATTGGGAGAAAAAGCTTTAATTCTGCAGAAAGCTGTAAAACACCGTGCTGACCACAGGGTTAGGGGTGCGGGGAGGGATTGGCGGGATCCCCCACAATTGTTTAAATAGTGATTCCGGCACTGTTAAATTCACCCTACCTTTCCCATCCTATCCTACGTTTACCTGCTTGTTAACGGACCAATCTATCCGTATATCACCCTGGACTTTTTTGCATCACCTGTGACTTATTACAAGTTGTCCGTGCTACTTTTAAAAAAATTGACTGACAGAGTATCCTTTTTCTTTTCACAGTTGTATTACCTATAGGACCATTGCTTCCGGGCCTGATTAGTGGCCTCAAAATGGAAATTAAGGGCGAATTTGATTAACTTGTTAATACCTATGGACCGTACTAATGGCTATATCAAGGGCAAAGATCCCCGGCCAGCTGATTTTCAGCACCTGGTCAATCGATTCCGCAAGGTCCAGCCAGTATCTTTGAACGGATCCTCTGCCTCCGGCACCAAAATTTCAAAATCGGCTCTGGCCCGTACCCAATCAGGTTTAGCCCCTTATAGCGGAACATGGGAGGGCCCCCAGGTCACTCACTTGTTAAGAAGAGCCTTATTTGGCATCAAAAGATCGGAGCTGGCCAGTTTTAAGAATTTATCTCCTACTGCCGCTGTCGATCTATTATTAACACCTGCTACTACGCCTGATCCCCCAATTAATTACTACAACAACCCCGGTGAAGGAGTAATAGATCCTTTTGCAGACTTTGGAGAATCTTGGATTAACGCTCCTTATGCTAATGAATACGAGGGAAGGCGCATTGTATCCCTGAAAAGCTGGTTGATCGGTAATATTCTAAGCCAGGAAGCTTCACTTCATGAAAAGCTGATCTTATTCTGGCACAACCTACTGGCAACTCAGAGTTGGGGTATTTTTATTTCCAAGGCCAGCTATCAGTATTTCGATATGTTGCGCCGCAATGCCTTTGGCAATTTCAAGACCTTGATCCGGGAGCTTACTCTGGATCCGGCCATGTTGATATATCTCAATGGTACCCAAAATAACAAGGAAGCACCTGATGAGAATTATGCACGTGAATTGCAGGAACTATTCTGCATTGGCAAAGGGCCTAATGCGGCCTTTACCGAAGGGGATGTACAAGCAGCGGCGCGGGTGCTGACTGGGTGGATAATCAACTGGAACCAGGTCAACGAAGAAGGACCGGTTTCCAGTTTGTTCTGGTCGGATATCCACGATACCAGCGACAAGCAGTTCTCAGAATTCTACGGCAACCGGGTAATCAGCGGGCGCTCCGGTAGCGCTGGTGCAGAAGAACTGGACGAGCTGTTGGATATGATCATTGATAACCAGGAGACAGCACTTTATATATGCCGCAGGTTGTATCAGTTTTTCGTTTACAGTGAAGTTGATGAAGATGCAGAGCAAAATGTAATTGTACCTTTGGCGGATATTTTAAGGGCTAATAACTACGAAGTGTTGCCGGTGTTGGAGGCCCTGTTAAAAAGCGAACATTTCTTTGATGAGCGTCACTATGGCGCTCTGATCAAGAATCCAGTAGATCACCTGCTAGGACTTTGGCGCTCGCTTGAAGTTCAATCGCCAGATCCTGCAAACCTTGTCTTACAAGATGCCATTCACCGCAGCATGTTATGGAATATGGCCAATAAAGGTTTGGAAATTGCCGATCCACCTAGTGTATCCGGGTGGCCGGCCTATTATCAGGCACCAGGTTTTGACAAAGCCTGGATTACCACCGATACTATTTCATCCCGGGCTATCACCAGCGATTCCTTGGTTTACTGGGGATTTTGGGTATATCAGGGCATGCAAATTCCCGCAGATCTGTTGGAATTTGTGGAAGGCTTTACGGCACCAGCAGACCCCAATCTACTATTGGCTGATCTCAGTGAGTTATTGTTTGGTACGTCCCTGGCCACTAATGAGCTCGATCAGTTGAAAACAATATTGCTTTCCGGTCAACGGGAAGATTATTACTGGTCCAATGCCTGGTACGATTATGAAAATAACCCCGGCAACGGAGAGTATAAATTAGTAGTGGAAAATCGCTTGAAATCCTTATTTCAGCGAGTCTTCCAAAGAGGAGAGTTCCATTTAATGTGATGAAGAGAAGAAGATTTTTACGACACGCTACACACGCTGCTGCCGTACCTGGGCTACTGGGTACCATGGGCTTCTCATGGGGTAAAAATAGCCTGGCCTCCCTCTTGCAATATGCCACCGATCATGACCGGGTGCTGGTGCTGATCTACTTAGAAGGAGGAAATGATGGCTTGAATACGGTGGTACCTTTAGATAGACTATCCCAGCTGAACACGGTGCGTCCCCATGTGATCCTTCCGGAATCCCGACTGTTGCCCCTGAGTAATTCGGAGGTGGCCTTGCATCCTTCTTTGTCGCGCTTTCAATCCCTGTACCGTGAGGGTAAGCTAGGAATTATTCAAAGTGTGGGCTACCCCGAGCAGAACTTCTCCCATTTTCGCAGCACCGATATCTGGATGTCGGCTTCCGATTCCCAGCAGCTGGTCAACAGCGGTTGGACCGGTCGCTATTTGAATTCCCAGTTTCCCGGTTATCCGGAAGCATTTCCCAACGAAGACTTTACGGACCCTTTGGCTGTAGAGATCGGTTACGGAGCATCGCTGCTTTTTCAAGGTCCCACCGCGGCTATGGGAATGGTGGTCAATAACCCTGAATCATTCTATGATCTGGTGGACAACGTGGAGGAGCCCACGCCGGATACATTAGCTGGAGATAAGTTAAAGTACTTGCGATTAATAGCCAGACAATCAGAAACATATGGGGAAGTAGTAACCCAAGCAGCCGCCAATGTCACACAACAGAAAGAATATCCCGAAGGCAACTGGCTGGCCCAGCAACTGAAGATCGTAGCTCGTTTGATAGCGGGTGGATTGCGTACGCCTTTGTACCTGGTACGGCTGGGTGGTTTTGATACTCACGATAATCAGGTGTGGGCCGATGATCATACTCAGGGCGAACATGCTAATCTACTGAGGAACCTGGATGTAGCTATAGGTACTTTTCTGGACGACTTGGAGTTTTTGGGGGTGGAGGACCGTGTTGCGGGCATGACCTTTTCGGAGTTTGGCCGGCGCATTGTTTCCAATGCCAGTAATGGCACCGATCATGGTTCTGCAGCCCCCCTGTTCGTATTTGGCAAACACGTGATAGGAGGGGTGACGGGGGCCAATCCGGTAGTT
>JAOTYN010000340.1 GCA_029861825.1 Cyclobacteriaceae bacterium | reverse complement strand
ATTTTTAAACTGGAAGGTTTTAAGGATCTTTCCACCCGCAATTTACTAGAGGGCATAGAAGCCTCTAAACAGACCCCTTTTGAGCGTGTTCTCTTTGCACTGGGAATTCGCTATGTGGGCCGAACGGTGGCAGAGAAGCTGGCTGGTCATTTTAAAAACATTGATAACCTCCAGAATGCCGGTTATGAAGAGTTGGTTGAAGCTCCTGAAATTGGCGAACGCATAGCACAAAGTATTCTGGAATACTTCAATGAGGAGGAGAATCTGCAGTTGATCGAGCAATTAAAAGTAGCCGGTCTATGCTTTGAAGTAAAAGAAGAAGCTGTAAATTTGGTTAGTAATGAGCTCGTTGGCAAGTCCTTCGTAGTTTCAGGGGTCTTTGAGAAGTTTGACCGCAACCAACTAAAAGATACCATAAAACAGCATGGAGGTAAAATCCTCAGTGGCATCAGTGGAAAATTGGATTACCTACTGGCGGGTAATAATATGGGGCCGGCTAAGCTGGAAAAGGCCCAAAATTTGGGAATACCCATTATATCCGAAGAGGATTTTCTTACCATGATAGGCGAGAAATGACCGTTATCAACAGAAAACTGTTAGAACAGCGTACAATTAAGCTGGCCGTTGAAAATAATACGGTACGGGAAACGGTTGATTATAAGCAAGCCAAACGGATTGGTATCCTCTTTTCACAGTTAGACCGCCCCAAATACGAAGCAGTACGCAATCTGGCCAAGCAACTAAAAAAGGATGGTAAGAACGTCGATGTACTTTGCTACCTGGGCAAGAACGGTGAAAACTTCGACTTTCTGTATAATTACATCACCAGCAAGGATGTCTCTATATTGGGTAAAATGCACTCAGGGGCTGCTATCACCTTTGCCCAACAGCCCTTCGATTATTTATTTTACCTGGATGTAAAGCGCAACATCTATTTACAGAACATCCTGGCCATGAGTAAGGCAAAGTGTCGCATTGGGGTGCATGTTAAAGATCCTGAAGTGGACAAATTCCTGGAACTGATGCTTAGCTTCAAGGAGAACCAGGTTTACTCCGAGGTAGTAGATCAAATATTTTATTATACCAAGAAATTGGGGTGCAATGGAAACTAACTTGTTTCGCGGTACCGGAGTAGCCCTGGCAACACCCTTTAAGGCTGATTTGGAAGTAGATTTTCAAGGACTGGAGCGACTCTTGAAACATACCCAGAAATTGGATTATTTTGTGGTCAACGGCACCACCGGAGAATCTCCTACCGTCAACCTAAAAGAACGTCAGAATATACTTTCTTTTGTAGCAGAACACAATGCTGGCAACTTGCCGGTTCTCTATGGAATGGGTGGAAATAACACCCAAAGAGTACTCCATCAATTGGAAAAAACTGATTTTTCCCATATTCAAGGAATTTTGTCGGTTTGTCCATATTACAACAAACCCACTCAAGAAGGGCTCTTCCAACATTTCAGCAGAATTGCTGACCATGCTCCTGTTCCGGTGATCCTGTACAATGTTCCGGGACGCACATCATGCAACTTGGAGGTAGAAACCACCTTGCGACTGGCGGAGCATCCCAACATCTTGGGGATCAAGGAAGCCGCTCAGGATCTTAACCAGATCCAAAAAATTGGTAAATATAAGCCACAGCAATTTCTGTTGATCTCAGGTGATGATATGAATACCCTGGCGGTGATGCGTGCCGGAGGTTCCGGAGTGATATCAGTATTGGCTAATGCCTTTCCCTATTTCATGAAAAGCTTGGTGGACGCCTGTTTTGAGGGCCAATGGCAACAAGCACAGGACACCCTTGAAGTGTTACTTCCTATTAACCCTCTTATGTACAAGGAAAGCAACCCGGTAGGAATAAAAAAAATACTGGAGATTTTGGGCATTTGCGGACCACAAGTACGACTTCCTCTAGTAGTTGCCAGCGATACTTTGGACCAGAAGATCCGCCAAGCTTGTCACGCCCTGATGGAAAATAAAAAAAGTGGCGGTTAGGCCACTTTTCTTAATCTTTTAATAAGCTTTTTTTCTTTAGCCTCTATTCTTGATAGACTGTACTTCTACGCGAATTTCTTGGGCTAGGTTTTTAAGTTCTTGCATGCCCTTTCGGACTCGAGTTCCCGCTGCCTGATTGCTTTTATCATAGAACTTTTCAAAATCGCCTTCCAAAGACTCGACTAGACCTCTTACTTGATCAAATCTCTTCATTTTTAAAAAATTAAGTTGTTGATATAATTTGTTTTGTTATGGGGGCAATATAACTAAAATGTTTAATAAACAGAATTTTAGGCGGTTTTTTTAAGATTTTAGGAATCGAAGTCAGTAGCCAATTCGGTCAATCGATACGCCCCTTTGTCGAGTTTATGCTTGATAACTTCGAAAGCCTTCAAGGTCTCTTCGACATCTTCCAGGGAGTGGGAAGCGGTCGGTATAAGTCGCATCATAATGACGTCTTTGGGTACCACCGGATAGATAACCACCGAACAGAAAATATTGTAATTTTCTCTGAGGTCTTTAATCAACACTGCGGCCTCTCCCACCGATCCGCTAACGATTACCGGAGTCACACAAGCCTGGGTAGTTCCTATATTGAAACCGCGCGATTTTAGTCCGCTTTGCAGCGCGTTCACAATGGTCCAAAGGCGCTCCTTATGTTCCGGTTCGGTGCGCAGTAATTCTAACCTTTTCATAGCTCCGATCACGAAGGGCATCGGCAAGGTCTTAGCAAAAATTTGGGAGCGTGTATTATACTTTAGGAAGTCCACAATATCTGTGTCCCCTCCTACAAAGGCACCAATAGCCGCCATAGATTTGGCAAAAGTAGAAAAGTAAAGATCGATACCCTCCTGGACCCCTTGCTCCTCACCTGCTCCGGCACCGGTTGCACCCAAAGTACCAAAGCCATGAGCATCATCTACCAGCAAACGGAAAGAGAACTTTTTCTTCAGATCCACAATCTCTTTGATCTTGCCTTGGTTACCGGACATGCCAAATACACCTTCGGTGATAACCAGTACGCCACCACCATTTTCCTCGGCCAAGCGAGTAGCACGGCTCAGCTGTTTTTCAAGATTCTCAATATCGTTGTGAGGATAAACAAAGCGCTTACCCATATGCATTCTCAAACCATCGATAATACAAGCGTGGCATTCCGCATCATAAACGATAACATCCTTGCGATCGGTTAGGGCATCTATCACAGACATGATACCTTGATAACCATAGTTGAGCAGCAGTACCGCCTCTTTCTGAATAAATTCTGCTAGTTGGCGCTCTAACTCTTCATGATGAACGCTGTTTCCGGACATCATGCGGGCGCCCATAGGGTAAGCTAGTCCCCAATCGGCAGCAGCTTGTGCATCCACTTTTCGCACCTCGGGATGGTTGCCCAGTCCCAAATAATCGTTCAAGCTCCAGGTGAGGACCTCTTTCCCCATAAACTTCATCCTGGGGCCTATTTCGCCTTCCAGCTTTGGAAACATGAAATATCCTTCCGATAAGTTGGAATATCTACCTAAAGGTCCTCTGTTGTTTAACAGTCTTTCAAAAATATCCACCGTTGATCCTATTGGTTATAAATAACTAACGCAAATCACTAAAATTAAACATACAAAGGTAATACTTAAAGTATTCTAAACAAACGAAACCCACCCAACTGCGTTTTTAAGGGGATTATTGCAAATTTGTGTGCAGATTTACCGGGAGTTAATAAAAAAGGGAAAAAGAAAGGTTATTGTGAATTTTACAGCAAAAGGAATAGTTTTGGAGCAAAATTTCCGCAAATGACCAACATTTCCAAGGTTTTGATAGCAAACAGGGGGGAAATTGCCCTGAGGATCATGCGTTCACTACGCGAAATGGGTATTGCTTCGGTAGCGGTATATTCAGAGGCTGATCGTAAAGCTCCATTTGTACAATATGCCGATGAGGCAGTGTTACTAGGCCCGCCTCCTTCTGCCGAGTCCTATTTATTGAGAAATAAGATCATCGAGATTTGCAGGCAACTTGAAGTGGACGCCGTCCATCCCGGATATGGATTTCTCTCCGAGAATGCGGACTTTGCCCGACAAGTGGTAAAAGCTGGCATTATCTTCATTGGTCCCTCTGCGGAATCTATTGAAATAATGGGCAGCAAACTAATGGCCAAAAAAACTGTTTCGGACTACCAAATCCCTTTGGTTCCCGGTACGGACGAACCTGTTACCGACATGCAGGAAGCCCTGAATTCTGCGCAAGAAATTGGATTTCCCATCTTGATTAAGGCCAGTGCCGGAGGTGGTGGTAAAGGGATGCGCATAGTAGAAGGGGCGGAAGATTTTGAGGAACAAATGGAAAGGGCCTCCAGCGAAGCTCTGTCCTCTTTTGGTGATGGTAGCGTATTTATAGAAAAGTATATTGCGGCCCCCAGACATATTGAAATTCAGATTTTGGGTGATCATCAAGGAAATATTATTCATCTGTTTGAACGGGAGTGTTCAGTACAACGCCGACACCAAAAAGTGGTAGAGGAGGCCCCGTCATCGGTACTAGATACACGCTTGAGAAATGAGATGGGTCAGGCGGCCGTGGAAGTAGCTCGCTCCTGCCGATATCAAGGTGCCGGCACTGTGGAGTTCATGCTGGACGAGGACCGGAACTTCTACTTTTTGGAAATGAATACCCGATTGCAGGTAGAGCACCCCGTCACAGAATTTATCACGGGACTGGACCTGGTCAAAGAGCAGGTTCGGATTGCCGAAGGACACCCCTTAAGCCTATCACAGGACGACCTGGATATAAACGGACATGCCATCGAGTGCCGGGTCTACGCAGAAGATCCCCGCAATAATTTTTTGCCGGATATAGGGAAGTTAGTGAACTATCAAAGACCGCAGGGACCAGGCGTA
>JAOTYN010000339.1 GCA_029861825.1 Cyclobacteriaceae bacterium | reverse complement strand
ATCAAAGTGGAAAGCACCTCGAATGCAGGCAGCATCTTCACATTGTCGCTGCTAAAAGATCGCTCCCATTTAAGCGATAAAGATATAGTTATCGATAAAGACCTGAAAGCCAGTAAAGACCACCATCCAATCCAGGTGCCATCGGAGGTAGAGTTAGCAGCGCCAAATATCGACAATGCCATGGAATTGTTGATAGTAGAAGACAATGACGATATGCGTCAATTCCTGAAACACACTTTGTTACCGCATTACAATATCGTGGAGGCCATTCATGGTGAACACGGCTGGGAATTGGCCCTTGAGAAGATCCCAGATATTATCATCAGTGATGTGATGATGCCGCAAATGGACGGTGTAGAATTATGCAGCAAGCTAAAATCAGATCAGAGAACCAGTCATATACCTGTTATATTACTCACTGCCAAGGCCGACAAGCCCAGCAAGTTGCAGGGATTGGAAATGGGAGCCGATGACTACCTGGCAAAGCCCTTCGATCCTCAGGAACTCCTGGTGATCCTCCGGAACCGCATCGCCCAACGAAAACGCCTGAGGGAACGCTTTTCCCGTGAAATCACCTTACAACCCAATGATATTGCTATTACCAGTACGGATGAACGCTTTTTGCGAAAAGCCATGGATATAGTGGAACAACATATGAGTAACCTGGACTTCAACGTAACGGCTTTTAGAGAAGAAATGGGGATAAGCCGCATGCAGCTACAACGGAAGTTGAAAGCGCTCACCGATCAATCTCCGGTGGAATTTATTCGGATATTGCGTCTTAAGCGGGCCGCTCAGTTAATCGAAAAACGCAAAGATAATATCTCTCAAATTACCTATGAAGTAGGTTTTAATAACCTCTCCTACTTTGCCAAGTGCTTCAAGGAGCATTTTGGAGTTGCCCCTTCCAAGTATGCTTCCCAAAACGCCGGGGTCGATACAAATTCGTAACTGTCATGTAGTTAAGTTGATAAAGATTTAGATACAGGGACAGATTCGTTTGGGTCCCATTCTTCCCTTGTGCATTATTTGTTTAGAATTGTGCAGTACTTGTTAGACTTTCCATGACCAACAGGGGAATTTTACCCTGAGAAACATTCGAACCAAAATCATGGAAATCAAAAATTTATCCTTCGCTCATACCGGTTTAACCGGGTTAATGATAACTGCAATGTTAATGGCATGTTCCAGCGATGAACCTGCTATCATGAACACCCCAACTATCACGGGAACCGTCCTTGATCAAAATGATGGTGCCTATGATAATGTTGAAGTGAGACTGGTACAATCCGGTACGCAAATATCTTCCCTAAAAAGCGATCCTTCGGGGGAGTTTATTTTTACCAATCTAAATGACGGAACTTATGAAATTGAGATAGATCCACCACTGGCTACCAGTGTTCAGGGTAGCAACCCCATTTCTCTGGCGGTGGATATGAATGGTGCGGCGGCTGACTTTACCCTAAATTTAAGTGAAGTTCCCGCATACATTATTGGGTCAGACCTCGATCCCTACGGAGAAATCAAAAATAGCAATCGTCTAAACCCTCAAGATCAGGATGAAATTTATGCGGTTAATGTCTTTTCCGATCAGCAACTAGTCCCCATTTATGCTCCTGATGGTCACCAATTAACTTTGAGCGAATGGAAAGAAGCTGAGGGCACCGCTCGATTTCGCTGTATTGGCCGGGCCACCTTCTACGAAATGGAATTTTCCGGCTTGATCCCAAATGGTGTTTATACGGTTTGGGTTAGTCCCTTACTTTCGCAGAAGACTGTTCAATCGGTATGGACTCCCAATACAGACATATTAGGAGTAGGAGCTCTAGGCGGCTCGGGAGGACTAAAGAACATCGTAATGGCCGATGAGCTGGGAAATGCCCTATTAACGGGAGATATGGGCAGCGGTCCCTTGTCTAACTTTGGTGAAATTACCAGTTGCGTCTTAACTAGCGCCAACGGCCTGGCCATGATCCTGGATTATCATATTGATGGGAATACCTATGGTGACACTGCCGGCCCGGATCACACCGAAGTTGGGCATATGATATTTTTGTTTTAGAGCTGGGGATCGGTCCAGTAATCAAATACGGTTACATCTTCTAAAATGTCCGTTAACAGGCCTACGAAAGCCTGATGCTCTGGGTGAGGCAGATAGACAGCGCGGTCTTCTTCGCTATCAAAGGTTACCAAGAAGCAATGTGTAAAGCCTTTATTGAGATCTTCCGGACTATTGTTCAATCCCCATTCAAAATCTCGGATTTCCGGAATTTTGGAGGGTAAAGCCGCAAAGGCTACTTCCACCTGAGTAATGGCAGCGGGATCAGTCCCAGGCTTAAATTTAAACAGCACTACATGCCTGAGTTGCCTATTTGAGGTTTCCATTGCAGAGACGTTGACATTTTGCTCGGTTGAAGATTCATGGGATGGGTTACAACCGGATAAAAAACCGGTTATAATAGCCATAGCAAACCATGAGCATTTTTTAATATTGTTTGAGGGATTGATGTTAGACATGATTATAGAATGTTAAAGATTTATTTTTGAGCTGGAGGGTGTAGTTCATGGGTTTCCGCTCTAATATAAGGTTGTTTTTTCCCATAGGTCAGTGATCTCCAAACCCACTCCAAAGGGCCGAAACGATACTTTTCCAACCAGGGCCTGGACCACAGAACTTGTAACGCCCAAACCCCCAGTACTATTAAGAATTGGCTGGTGCGTTCCAGTTGCCCGAATAATCCTAAGCCTATTCCAAAGAATATCAACACGCATATTACCGATTGCATAATATAGTTGGTCAAAGCCATTTGTCCTACCGCAGCGAAGCGGCTGACTAGTCCTGACAGCCTCTTTGACTTGGATAGTAACATAATGACACAAATGTAGCCCATACCGACAAACAAGCTGCCCCAGTAATTGAACTGGGAGCCCAGGTACATAGAAAATTCAAAAGACCAATCAGCCTGATAGTTACGATACACCCCATATATCACTATAGGAAAACCTATTATCCAGGAAGTCAGCAGACCATTTCGGTAGAACCTTGCCGATCTCTGAGCTGTGAATACGCCCCACTTATAAAGCGCCATACCCACCAACATCAGTCCACCGGCACGCCACAGGAACACCATGAGGAATACCAGGGTCTCCATAAAAACAGCTGTGGAGGAGTTTTTGGCAATTTGTTCGCTTAGGGTACCGGTAACCGCGGCAATCTCATGTTGCATTTGATCCGTTTCCGGAATCCAACTTTGACGGGCCATTTCAAGCCCCTCCGGTGGCCACTGTTCCATGGTAGTCCCGAAAAACCCATAAATAAGGGTATGGACAGCTATTAAGAGCAGTCCTAGTACTAATAATATTGAAGGGCGTACCTTCCTCATTAAATAGGCAAAAACAGCGCAAACGGCATATATTACCAGTATGTCCCCATACCATATAAGATGGGCGTGTATGAGACCTATAATCAGCAACCAGAAAGTGCGACTATAATGTAATCGCGCGGATCTGCCCGTTTTAGATTCCGCTTTTTGGGTGACCAGCACGATCCCTGCTCCATACAAAATGGAGAATATGGTCATGAACTTTTGATCGGCAAATATGTGGCTTAGCATCCAAACCCATTTATTGAGCCCCGTCATATCCCCATAGGCCATTGGATTCAAGTATGCGGCGCCTGGCATGGAAAAACTCTGAATATTCATGATCAGGATGCCCAGAATAGCAAAGCCTCGTAGGAAATCTAATGATTGAATGCGGCTTGCTTGTTGAACAGGTTGAAGGGTATTGGTATTCATTACATAGAGGCTTTATTAGGTTAATAGATTAAAATTAACCATTTAATTCCATTAGGACAGAAGGCTGACAAACAGTTGCACGGCAAGAATTGTAAGCTGCATTTGGGTTTGAGTATACCGCTCTCATTGGTGCACGTCCATGAAGTTTAGTGGGAATAAACCCGTTAAATGGTACTGCAAGTATATTATTAGATGAGACACCTTAATGGGTTGTAATTCAAATATCTATATTAGGTATTTGATTTTTTATTTCTCATATTACCCTTGCCTTTTTGCTAAACCGGACACAACACTGGCAACCATACCAAGGTCTTAAAATAGGTGAATCCACCTATTTTGCATGTATGGATCTCTTCTAATCGCCACCGGCAGCCTGACCTGTAAGCAAGTCTACCCATCACTTAAATTAGAAATATGAAAGCAATCTATTGCCTCATAATTGCTATGGTACTTTGTGCACTAGGGGTTCAATCTCAATCGCAGGCCAGGTATACTGTGGGTGCTGGTGGAACTTCTGAGATGGTGATCTCTAAACAGAAGGTCTACTTCATCTCGCAAAGCGTGGGGCAGGCTAGTGCCATAGGCACTTTTACGAATTCCGGTTTTACCATTCGCCAAGGTTTTCAGCAACCTCCTTATGCTTTTCAAATAGGATCCGTGTTTGGAAAAGGTGATCTTAAAGCCGCCATTTTCCCTAATCCTTTTCAGCAAGCCCTACATATTTCGTTTAGGGAAGTCATTAAAACCCAGATCATAGTGGTTCTTTACGACGTTTCGGGACGGGTAGTGTTAAAGGAATCTCATACGGCGGCGCAACTGATTACTTTACCCTTGGCTCATATTGGCACAGGAGGATACGTATTGCAAGTATCCGCCGGTAATAAACGTTTGTCTACTTCTTTAATCAAGCAGTAAATATGAAAAGATCTCTACTATTTACTTTGTTGCTACTTATTGGTTTCTCCGGATATACCCAGGAACTGAATCTCCAAGCAGGAAAATCCCTTTCAAAGTTCAAATTTAAGGACTCACAGGGCCTGGAACTGCGAAACTTGCGGTCTACCGATAACTTCTTTATGACCCTGGAGTACCGTAAA
>JAOTYN010000021.1 GCA_029861825.1 Cyclobacteriaceae bacterium | reverse complement strand
TTGGGAACCTACCTCACCATTGAGCCTATCGTATTTGGGATGTGGTATCGAGGTATTCCCGGTCAGTCCTTTGAAGGCATTAACGACAAGGAGGCCATCATTTTTCTGGTTGGCCTCACCGCCGACAATCTTAACATCGGCTATAGTTTTGACTACACCATCTCGGAATTAGGAATAGCCAGTGGAGGAGCTCACGAGATCTCTATCAGCTACCGCTTTCCTCCTGATCCCCGACGTCCCCCTAAGAGCGTGCGCCAAATACCCTGTCCCAAGTTCTGATAATATCGTACCTTTGCATCCCAATACATGATTTCTATGGATGCAGGAATACTCTTGACCATTATTTTGGCCATTTTGGTGGTAAACTACCTTTGGGAGCAGTTTCTGGACTATTTGAACTTATCCCATCAACAAGCACGGGTGCCCAGTCAATTACAGGATTTCGTGGAACCTGAGACCTACCAAAAAACATTGGCTTATCAGAAGGCCAAAACTCATTTTGGTTTCATTACCTCGGGTTTAGGGATGGTACTTATGCTGGTAATTTTGCTAAGCGGTGGTTTCGGCTGGCTGGATCAATGGCTAAGGACCTATATTGAACATCCTATGGTACTAGCACTGGCCTTTTTTGGGGCTTTATTCTTAGTATCCGATATACTGGGAACACCCTTCCAGTGGTACCATACTTTTGTACTTGAGGAGAAATTCGGGTTCAATAAAACCACGGTTAAAACCTTTCTGTTGGACAAGATTAAAGGTTATTTTCTGGCTATTCTTTTAGGAGTACCCTTATTTTCGCTGCTCATGTACACTATTATGCAGCTGGGAGCCAATTTTTGGATCTACTTCCTGGCGGTGATGGCCGTTTTTTCTTTACTGATCAACATGTTTTATACCAGTTGGATCTTGCCGCTGTTCAATAAGCTAACGCCCCTGGAAGATGGAGATCTGAAGCAGGCTATTGAAGGTTATAGTCAGCATGTCAACTTCCCCTTAGACAATATATTCGTGATCGATGGATCCAAACGATCTCAAAAATCCAACGCTTTTTTTTCAGGTTTGGGCAAGAAAAAGAAGATCGTGCTGTACGACACCTTAATAGAAAACCATGACGTTGAAGAGCTGGTATCTATTTTAGCACATGAAGTAGGCCATTACAAGAAGAAGCACATCATCCAAAGTTATGTATTGTCGATATTACAAGCGGCCTTATTGCTATTTATACTTTCGCTGATGCTGAACAATCAGCAGTTGTCCATGGCATTAGGGGGAACACAATGGTCAATGCACTTAAATTTGGTGGCGTTCGGTTTGCTTTACACCCCTGTCAGCAAAGTGCTTGGCGTTCTTTTCAATATTTTAAGTAGGAAGAACGAGTTTGAAGCCGATGCTTATGCAGCTGCCACATCCGATGGAGGTGCGCTAATGCTGGCCCTGAAAAAACTATCGATAAACAATCTCTCCAACTTGTGGCCCCATAAGCTTTTTGTTTTCTTTCACTACTCGCACCCCCCTCTGTTACAAAGACTTAGAGCCTTGGAAAACCTTCAATCCGCTACAAAAAGTCAATATCCTGGATAAAGGGATACTTCATAAGATATTGTAAGGCTTCCTCCAGTGGGAGATCTTCATAGAGTACCTGATGGAGCATAGTGGTAATGGGAGCACGTACCCGATAGTTGTCGGCAAGCCGTTTTGTGATCTTTATGGTGTTTACACCTTCGGCAACCTCATCCATAGACCCCAAAATATGTGGTAAAGTCTCGCCCTGGGCCAGCCTAAAACCCAGAGAGTAATTTCTGCTCAGGCGGCTGGTACAGGTAGCCACCAGGTCTCCCACGCCGGCTAGTCCCAGGAATGCCTTGACATTACCACCCAGGGCCTGTCCCAGGTATATCATCTCCACCATGCCCCGGCTGATCAGTAACCCACGGGTATTTTCTCCATATCCCAAACCACTAAGAGCACCCGCTGCAATCGCGATAATGTTTTTAAGTACTCCACAAAGTTCCACTCCGATAAGGTCGTTGTTGCCGTAAACGCGGAAGCGTTCACTTTTGAGTAGTTGCTGACCCATATCGATCACCTCGTCAAAACGGCTGGCTACTACTGTGGCTGCCGGCTGGTGCTCGTTGATCTCTTTGGCCAGATTAGGTCCCGCCAGACAGCCGATACGTACCACTGAAGTTTCTCTGCGAATCAGCTCACTCATGGTGAAGACCTCTTCTTTTCGTAAAAACTTGACCTCTTCCAGGTTCTGGTCTTCGGGGAGCTCTACCACAAATCCTTTGGTCCCATGGATCAATATGTGATAAGGTTTCAGGAAAGGCCCCACCTTAGTGATCATTTCTCTGAAATTGCCGGAGGGTACCACTGGAAATATAACCTCACATGTTGCTGCTAATTGCTCTAGATCGCCGTGGCCCTTGACCCGTTCGCTTAATGCGATGCCCCTGCTGCTGCCCTTATAGTTTATTTCATCAACTACCTCTGGGTTACGGGCATACATGATCACCGGAACATTCTCCGCCAGAATGTTGGCAACTGCGCAACCGAAACTGCCGGCCCCGATAATGCCCACCGGCTGGTTATATGTATTGTTCGAGGCCATATCCCTGCAAACGATTGTGATAAAAGTACAATAGGTTCAGATCCTGTGAGACGATTAAACCTTGCTTATTTCTTAAGGCCGGCCGTTTCGCATGATAAAGACCTACATTATACAGCCCATGTTCCACCACTTCTTCAA
The DNA here is from genome assembly GCA_029861825.1 of Cyclobacteriaceae bacterium. GTDB lineage: Bacteria > Bacteroidota > Bacteroidia > Cytophagales > Cyclobacteriaceae > JAJCYK01. Next base: position 15,580 of record JAOTYN010000021.1, on the reverse strand, counting down.
TTTTCCCTTTTAAATGCTCCGCAGTATGAAGGGCTCCTTGTTGGTTCATTTCAAAGATCTTGTTACGCAGTGTTGCGCATACCTCCAGGAAATGGGCGTAATCTATTACCAACTCATCGGGCTGTATGCGAAGGAAGTTAAAGAGATCTAGTTTGTTATATCGATTTTTGAGTATCTGAAAGGCCGCAAAAGCTACCAGGTGACTGGAAAATACCCGGTTATTGCGGTGAAATTCCGAAACAATCCGCTCACTGAGCATGCGGGTGTACTCCCCATCCCGTTGATCGTCCTTCTGAATTCTTCCCAAGGATTTAAAATAGTCGGAAGTATCGATCTTATTGCCATCCTGATCAAAGGAAATACCCTGATCGTTCACATAATTGCCCATTACATCCATACCTCTGCCTATGGACACACTAATATCACTGCCCTTGGTAAAAAACTTGAAAAGAAATTTGATGATCTTATAGGAGTTGCTGAATTCGTCATTCTCGACATAATAGCGTTCTTGACCTTGCATCTCCAGGAATTGATTGATAAGTCCAGGTGCTTCCAGTACAAAATGATAGTTGAGCACTACAGGCACTACAAAGATCTTGGCCGCTTCACCCTGGGGATGATTTTCAAAATTGCAGCGCTGAGCTTCCATAACGGTACTTAACAGCCCCATTTTTAACTTTTTCTCGATCATGCCCGATCGAGAACGTGTCCCTCCAGGGAAAAACAAACTATGACAACCGTATTTTAACGCTTCGGTACTGTAGGTTTTAAGGGTTTCCAGGTACACCATGTTCTTTTTCCGGCGGTCCACTTTGTAAGCCCCCAAACTGTTCATGAAATAGGCAAAGATCCCGATGTTGAACAGATTCAGTCCCGCACCGTAGATAAAGGCCGGTAGTCCCAGGTGTTGAATCACCCAACCGATCAGGGCAGAATCCAGATTGCTGAAATGAGTGGGAACCATAACTACTGTGCCCAACTTGGCCAAAGCCCTCAATTGATCGATCTCTCCGTTTATTTGAATTTTGTCTGGCAAGTCCAGTTCACGGCTCCACAACGATTTAATGCCCTTTAGCCGGGCGGCGTTTAACAATCGAGCGAACCCAAAAATGATCAAGGTACGGGCAAATCGGTAACGGGATTGTTTGAAGTTACCCGCAATCTCCTCTGCATACCGCGATACAATTTGCTCCAGCATCTGCTGAGCATTTTGCCGGGCCTCCTCAGAATTTTCCTGGGAAAGATGAACCAGTTGACCCTTGATCTTCCCCCAAAACTCCTCTTCATCCTCAGGGTCTACTTTCCAAGGATTCTGTCTCAAACGGTTCCTTTCCAAAAATAGGGTAAGTTCTAGCTCCTCGATCAAGGCTTGATGATCTTGAGTATGTTCCAAGATGCTGGCTACTGCCGATTGTACCACCGTGGACACAAAATCTTTGCGATTTTTTGCCAAACGCACGACCGGCCATTCTCTATGACCGGGCAGAATTGGAGGATAGTATTTAGGTTTTATTGCTGGAGGATCTTGAGACATGCTGGCATTCCATCAAACCCAAAGATAGGAAAATGTTAAACTTTCAAAAGTTAGCGGGGATTTAGTCGCTAAATTTCAGTGCTTGTTTGCCAATCAAGTCGTTATTGGCATTTCATTTATCTTTTCAATGGCATCCAGGTTGAGTGGTCCATAAATATGGGGGTAAAGTTCACCCGCACCCGTAGTGTCTTCATATTTAATTTCCACTGCTACTTTCAGGGGATCAATGGTCAGGAGCAAAATATCTTTTTTATCCTGAAAATACTTAAACAGCGTTCCTGGTATCTGATGGTGCTCGGAAGCGTGAATAAACGGATCGGGACCCGGCACTGCAAAGTGATTCTTTTTCTGAATTACTTTCCATTGACTTTTAGTGGTGAGGTGATAGATCATTTTCTCTTGACTCAAATCCAAGTGGCTATTGACGGGAAGGTGACGCAAAGTAAAGTCGACAAAAGCCTTTAGGTTGGCGCTCACGGATTTAATAGGGAAGTCACGTTGATGGGTGAACAAATCGATCGATAGTACATCATATCCTTGCCAGCCGAAGTACAGGGCAAATAGGCCGGATATTAGCAATACCAGAGTAGGGAAAGGGTCCAGGAAGTCCCGGTAGTAGGCCAAGGCGGTAAAAGGCACCATGATACCACCTGCTAGCAGGTAAAGCATGGGTTTACGGTGCTCGAAGTTCAAATTCTTGATTTGCGGGAGATCGAAGCCTTGTGCTTTCCCTTTTTCCACTATTACCAACCGCTTTTCTGTAAGCAATGCTTTATTTCTTTCGTCATCAACTGTTTCCAGATAACAAAAAGCGGTTATGACTTCGCTAGAATTCAAGAGGTTTTCTTTTCTACAAAACTAGACTAAAATAAGCTATGGGCTAGTTTTAGGCATAAAAAAAAAGCCCGAAGCGAACTTCGAGCCAATTGATTTATATATGGAGAATTAGTTTCTCTTGATACGTCGTCGGTGAACGGTGCCGTTAGGCTTCTTTACCGCGGCCCGCTTGGTGGTAGATCCATCCGGACGTTTTACCGCTTTTACTCTTTTCTTAGTGCCATCGGGCTTGTTTACGCCTGCAGCTCTTTTCTTAGTGCCATCAGGCTTGTTTACGCCTGCAGCTCTTTTCTTGGTGCCATCAGGCTTGTTTACCCCAGCAGCACGTTTCTTAGTACCATCGGCTTTGTTTACACCAACTGCTCTTTTCTTAGTACCGTCGGCCTTATTTACACCAGCAGCGCGATACTTGTCTCCATCGGCCTGATTCACCCCGGCAGCCCGGTATTTATCGCCATCGGCTTGGTTTACGCCAACCGCACGCTTCTTAGTACCATCGGCTTTGTTTACACCAGCCGCTCTTTTTTTAGTACCGTCGGCCTTGTTTACACCAGCAGCTCTATACTTATCGCCATCAGCGGTGTTTACACCAACCGCTCGTTTCACATCTCCGTCTGCTTCTTTTCGATTTACTATAACCTTTTGATTACCTTCTCCGTCTTTGGCAGATTTAATTACCGTTACGTTCCCCTGGTCATCCTTATAAACTTTCTTCTTTTTGGTGATATCGTTTTGTCCGAATGCCAGTGAAGCCGAAAGAAAAAATGCCATGGATGCACTTAAAAAATATGTTATATACCTTTTCATAATGAATTCTATTGTTGTTGTTCAGATATCCCTTGGATACCTAAAGGCCCTAAAGGTTTAATTTCCTGTGAAAAATTATTGAACTTGAACGGTTTCCGTGGGAATAGATTTATCTACAATTTGATTGGAAGACTCTGAATCACAGCTGTTTACATAACCTAGAAAAAATAATGCGGCCAGACATGCCAGCATTCCTTTTAGTAATCTCATTTAGAACTGATTATAATTTCACTTACCTGTCCACCTAACTAGAAATACAAAAATAAGCCCATTGAAAGGGGATTAAAATTGAAATTGGGGCCAAAAATTACAACAGAAAGGATTGAGGAGATACTTAAAATTACCACCCTGTGAGTAAGAACGCATTCTTAGGCCTGGCGGCAGGCTCATTGATGGTCTTTTCTACCATTGCTTGGCTACTGTCAACAAAAGTGGTGGGGATCTCCTTGTGGGTAAAGATTATGGGATACCAACCTTTTGGAATACAGCTCCTGGCAGGTGTGTTCTCGGGCTTGTTATGGGGTTATCTAGCCAAACAATTGGTCACCACCGCCTATTTCGAGCCTGTCAGTACCAAATTCAGGGATATTTTAGGCCCTATGCAGCTGAACTGGTGGGAGATCTGGATAATATCTCTTTGCGCGGGAATAGGCGAAGAGCTGTTGTTCCGGGGATCTGTACAACCGCTTTTAGGAGTTTGGCCCACCTCAATATTATTTGTGTTCCTTCACGGTTACCTGTCACCTTTTAACCTGCGTCTTTCCCTATACGGCATATTTATGGTGATAGTAATAGCGGTTTTGGGATATTTAGCGGATTTTATGGGTTTAGTGCCCGCCATGGCCGCTCATACCCTCATTGATGTGGTGCTATTACGTTATCTTACGGTCAGTTACCAGCCGGCTATTCGGGAAGATACTCCTGTGGAATAGGTAAGTCATCCCGTTCTGCAGTCCAGTAGATATTAACAATCCACCATCGATTGCCATCATTGATCAATTGAATACTGTTTATTCCACGGGCAAAAGGTTCGGGATCGCTGGCGGTCCGACGGCTTTCGTAAGTACTCCAAATGTGGGTCATACTCCCAAAATGCAGTTCCTTTCTGGCGATCTCCACCTCAAAAAACCCATTCTCCACCAGCCAGGACCCGGAGCGGTCTACGTAATCTTGAGGGGACATGTAACGGGTGCCAATGTTCTCTCCATCGAGCCCGCTGGGAATAAGTTGTGCTCCGGGCTTAAAAAGACTCAGAAACCGATTCCAGTCCCGGGCCTCACCTTTTTCACCGGAAATTACTCCGTAAAGAGCTTCAACAATACTATCCAGTGATTGGACATCTTCCTGATTCACCTCCACCATCTCTGGATCTTGGGCATGCAAGCAAATTGGGAGGAGTAAAAGGGTAAGCAGAACAGGGTAATGAAGGGTTTTCATAAATTATAGCGTTTAGAATTCTGTAAAGTCCGGAATTATGGCCCCGGTATATTACGGATTTTTACTAAATTCAAATCCCTTAACTCAAATTAAATGATGAAACTAAAGGTCAAAGGCTTTGTTGTATTCCTCTATATTTGCAGCCTCACGCTGCAGGCTCAGGAAGCGCGAATAGAGGTAACCCCTGAAAAATTGGTGATGCATGTAGATGAGACGGCTTCATTAAAAGCAGTTGTAGTGGATGGTTCCGGTCAAATCCAAAATGAACGTGCCGTGCGGTATTTTACCCGCAACTCACTTTCGGTGGATTCTGTGGGAGTGGTAACTGCTCACGAACCCGGAAATCACACGGTGATCGTAATTTCACCGGATGCTCAGGGCAATTTCTTGAGAAAAGACATACCTGTTGAAGTAAAATTTCCCCCCTTGGCTAAAGTTGAAATCGGGGAGATACCCCAGAGGTTGTATGCAGGAACTACCATACCTCTGAATATAAAGATCCTGGATGAGAAGGAATTTGAGAGGGAAGATGTAAAAGCTGTATTGAGCACTCCCCAATCCGATATTCTGGAATTCGACGACTACTACAACTTAACCGCTAAAAAACCTGGTAAAGGCACTTTGAAGGCTTCAGTGGAAGGAATTGAAACCTCTTTGCAGGTAGAGGTGGTAGCCAATCCTGTTGTACGGCTGGAGATAGCCTCCGACAAGCAGGAAGCGCGCACCGGAGATGTTTTTCACTTTAAGGCATCCGCGTTTGATAAAAAAGGTAAACCACTTAGCGATGTTCCTTTGCATTTTTCATTTGAGGGCAATTCTTATGACGTGAGCTCCAATGCTTCCGGGCTTATAAAGCAAGATGGCAGGTTTGTAGCGGACGAACCGGGTCTCTATGCGGTAGCCGTGGCTTCGGGTCCTCATGTGGCCCGTATGTCGGTTAACGTAATCCCTCGTAATGTCAAAAGGGAGATCGAGTTGGTGGGCAAAGGCCTGGTCAATGACAAACACACCTCCGATTTTTGGATTTGGCAAGGGATCGATGGACGGGACTACGGGGTAACCGGAACCTGGGGAGCTGATGGCACTGCTTACTTCTGGGATGTTACCGATCCTGCTAACATCTCCCTCATTGATAGCATTCAGGTAGATGCCCGCACGGTCAATGATGTTAAGGTTTCTGAAGATGGGACCATTTGTATCATCAGCCGTGAAGGTGCCAGCAATCGCAAGAACGGTATTGTGATCCTGGATGTGCGCAACCCCGGAGATGTGAATATCATCAGCACCTTTACTGAAAACCTCACTGGCGGCGTGCATAATTTGTTCATCTACAAAGATCACGTATACGCGCTTAGTGCCGGGCAAAAATATTATATCATCAATATTGAGGATCCCCAAAACCCCAGGATTGTCAGCAAGTTCGAATTGGAAACCCCCGGGCATGCCATCCACGACGTATGGGTGGAGGACGGTATTGCTTATTCCTCGAATTGGTCGGATGGCATTCAAATGGTTGATGTGGGTAACGGTATAGCCGGTGGTTCGCCTGAAAATCCCGTACAATTCGCCTCTTACAAATACCCCAGTGGGGCTCATCATGCCACACTTCCTTTCACCAGTCCTTCTACCGGAAAATTCTACGCGGTGATGGGGGATGAGATCTTCCCCTATGGATTGAATATGAATGGTCCCAATATTGCGGGTGGTTTCCTGCACTTTGTGGACTTTAGTGATTTGGATAACCCCGAAGAGATCGCCCGATTTGAAGTGCCCGGAGCAGGGAGTCATAACTATTGGATCGATGGCGAAACGCTCTACGTGGCCTTTTACAACGGAGGAGTAAGGGTAGTAGATATTAGTGGTGAGCTCATGGGTGATCTGTACAAACAAGGCCGGGAGATGGCCTTTATTATCCCCAGCGATCCGGAAGCATATATCGCCAACAGTCCATTTACCTGGGGGGCTCAACTATACAAAGGACATATATTTTACTCAGACTGGAACAGTGGCTTGTGGGCGGCCAAACTAAGCCCTCCCGCACCCACCGAAACTACCGTGGAAACCGACTAGTGCTATGAAGAAACTAACTCTGTTATTATTGATCACTGCCCTGTTATCCCTTTTTCAATTAAAGGCGCAGGACTATTATGTGTATGTAGCCGCAGAATCTGAGGATGAGGTATCCTTGGTGAAATTTGATGGCACGGAAGCTAAATCGGTATTGGATATACCGGTAGGAATTTGGCCTGCGGAGATCGAAGGGCCCCATGGTCTAACGGTAAGCCCTGATGGTAAATACTGGTATTTGACCCTGGCGCACGGAAATCCCTTTGGCACCATTTACAAGTTCAGCACGGAGACCAACCAGGTGGTGGGCCAAACTACCCTGGGGTTATTTCCCGCCACTATGCAGATATCTATAGCCACTGGGCTGCTCTACTGCGTGAATTTCAACCTACATGGCGACATGGTACCCAGTACGGTATCGGTAGTGGATCCGGAGACCATGACGGAGTTAAAGCGTATTACTACAGGAGCCATGCCTCATGGTTCTCGCATTAGCCCGGATGGCATGAAACATTACAGCGTGGCCATGATGAGTGGTGAATTATTTGAGATCGATGCCCTAAACCTCAATGTTAGCCGGGTTTTGGAACTGGATGATCAGGAGATGCATGCCGAAATGGATCATAGCAAAATGGATCATAGCAAGATGGATCATGACAAGATGGACCAGGACAAAACTGAGCACGCCAAGATGGACCACAGCAAAATGGACCACAGCAAAATGGCGGGCATGAAGCACAGCAAAATAAAGCCGACCTGGGTGATTCCACATCCTCAGCAAAAAAAGGTTTATGTAGCCGGAAATGGGACTGACGAGGTGCTGGAAGTTGATTTGGCCTCCTGGAAAGTGACCAATCGTTTTTCTACTGGTAAAGGCCCCTACAACGTGGAGGTCAGCCCGGATGGTAAGAAAATGGTGGTAACCTATAAATCGGAAGGCGCCACCGGCATTTGGGATTTGGAGACTGGCAAAGAGCTGGCAAAGATCCCCAATACCCGAAAAGTGTCTCATGGTATTGCTATTACACCCGACAGCAAATACGCTTTTGTTTCCGTAGAGGGAATAGGAGGGGAGCCAGGAGCCGTGGACGTGTTGGATCTACAAAATTTAACTAAAGTGGCCAGCGCCGATATAGGAAAACAAGCGGGAGGGATTGCTTTTTGGAAAATAGATCCCTAGTACTAGTCATCCTTCTGTTAGGGCTGGGCCTGGTTATTCAGGTATCCGGTCAGTCCAACTCCTTCAAATCAGTGGGGGTGGAAATTCAAGCATATCCAGCAGGAGCCATCTTTGGTATACGGAGTGACCTTTCATTCTCCAATCACCTAAGTGGGAATCTGCGCCTGGGTTATAATCTGGCCCGGCGCCGGGACCTGGGCGAGCACGATGATGAGCGGGGTGGTGGCTTAGGAGGATCATTAGGTGCCCGATATTTTTTCAAAGAGGATTTTCATGGATTCTTTTTGGGATTGCGCTGCGATCTGTGGCTTTTGGATATCGACTGGGTAACAGAGCGTCCCGGTGATGAAGACCTAACCGGCACTTCCGACATCACTGTACTGCAACCAATGGCAGAAGGGGGCTATACCTTCCTTTTGGGAGACGGCAACTGGACCATTACTCCTAAAATAAGTCTTGGATATGAGATCAATGTAAAAACCGGGGGTGAGGAAGTGGGAGAAGGGGCCATATCGCTCTTAGGGGTGTCCCTTAGCCGCAGATTTTAAGAACGGCACCATTCATCCAATGTAGCAGCCGTTATAAGAAAATTTTTAACCTATCTTCCATATTTTTCGTTCCTTTTAGGAGTTATACTATTATCCAACACCATTAAACTGGCAACACTCGAAACTACCAATGCCTAGACTACTACTAACTGTATTGTTGCTGTTGAGTAGTTCACTTATTTGGGGACAGCAATACAACTTCAGGACCTACTCCCTGGAAGAGGGCCTGCCTCAGTCTGAGGTGCGCACCTTGATACAGGACCAGCAAGGTAATATCTGGTTGGGAACTAATGGGGGAGGTCTGTGCCGATTCAACGGTAAGGAGTTTGAAATCTACACCAAGAAACAAGGACTCCCGGATAATTTAGTTGGCGCCCTCTATGAAGACAGTAAGGGCATTCTTTGGATAGCGACTTCTAAGGGGATATCATCCTACGACGGTATTTCATTCACTCATTACTCCGACGATAAAGGGGTTCAGGACGGTCAGTATTTTTGGATCAAAGAGGACGCCTCAGGACGCATCTGGGTGCTGGGACTGGAAAATCAAGGAAATCGCGCCATACTTTATCTGGAAGGGGACCATTTTGTAGATTTTACCAAGGACCACCCGGAATTAAGTGAGGACAACTTTATTTTCTGGGTTTTCCAGGACAAGCAGAAGAACTTTCAGATCATCACCCGTAAGGGCTTGTTTCAATATAATGGTAAGTCTCTGGATCGCTCTTATCTGCGGGACTTGCTTCCTGCTGACCAGTTGATCTTTCCCTTCTTGGAGGACCAGCAAGGAAATCTCTGGCTGGCTGCAGGTGTATTTCCAAACATCGACGACCTCTACAAACTCAAGAGCGGTACCCTGACCAAGGTGGATCTACCGGAAGGGATTACACCTACCCGCATAAATTTTGCCTTGGAAGACACCAACGGAAATTTATGGATGTCGGTCTTTGGTACTGGCATACTGAAATCGTCACCCGATCCGCAAGGACCTTCTGCGTTTCAGCTGTTTACCCGCAACAACGGTCTACCCATTAATATGATCAATAATATTTTGGAAGATCGTGAAGGTAACATATGGTTCGGGTCCAACGGAGGTGGTTTGATCAAGTACAGCAATGACAAATTTGTGGCTCTGAATGTGGAAGACGGGTTGTCCTCCGAGATCATAAGAGCGATTTCTCAGGACAGTAATGGTGACTATTGGTTTGGAACTACCGGCGGTGCGGTCATCAAATTCGACGGCACCACCATTGAAAATGTGATCCGTGAAGAGGATTCACCTGTGGGATTCGTACGAAAGTTCCTAGAGCTGGATAACGGAAAACTGCTCATCGCAACCTTCAATGGACTGTGGGAATACGACGGCAAGGATTTCGATAAAGTGAACCAGCGATATGGACTAGCGGAGAACGATATGGTTGCGGATGTCATTTTCGATGGCAATGAATTACTGATCAGTGTTTTTGGTAAAGGAGTTGCTCGCTACGACGGCAGGGAAACCACTTTTATTACAGTGGAGTCCGACAGCATTGCCACCAATAACATCACCCACCTGATGAAGGACTCTCAGGGCAATATTTGGATGGCGTCCAACCTTATGGGTGTGTCCAAGTACCAGGGCGACCCCCTGGAGCATCTGGAGCCGGAAGGTGAATCTCCGGGATCAAGAGTAGAACGATACAATTCCAAGAATGGCCTCAATAATGATTACATCCTGCAAATTGCCGAGGACAAAAACGGCAGTTTGTGGTTTGCCAGTTATGGCGGAGGATTAAATATTTTCGATGGCAAGGAATTTACTTACCTGGATACCGAAAAGGGATTAACATCGGACAATATCTATTCTGTGGTGGCCGACAACGATGGCAATATATGGGCGGGAACCCAGAATGGGGTGGATAAAATTGTGCTGGACGATCAGGGGCAAATCGAAAGCATTACCAATTACGATAAATACGACGGTTTTACGGGAATCGAGGCCAATGGCATGGCCAATTTTAAGGACGACGAAGGCAATTTATGGTTTGGTACTATAAAGGGTGTGATGCGCCATAAACCGTCAGCCGATGAAGTAAATCCTATAGCTCCAGTTACCAACATTACTAAATTACGTTTGTTCTTCAAAGAAGTGGATTGGCAGGATGAAACTTATCAGGAGTACCTGGGGAATGTAGCCGCCTGGTATCAAATGCCTCAAGAACTTAAGCTGCCACATGACCTGAATCACCTTTCATTTGAATTTGAGGCCTTAAGCTTCCAGGTGCCTGAAAAGGTGAAGTACCAGTGGAAATTGGATGGACTGGACAAAGATTGGACTCCAGAATCATCCAAAACAGAAGCGGTGTATCCCAACCTGCCTCCGGGTGATTACACTTTCCTGGTAAAAGCGAGTAACAATGATGGGGTATGGAATGAAGCCCCAGCCAGCTTTTCCTTTACGGTTAGTTCTCCATGGTGGGCTACCTGGTGGTTCAGGGTGACCATGATGGCCTTGGTTATGGGTATGGCCTATCTGTTTTACAAATGGCGGGTTACCAGTATTAAGGAAAAACGGGATGAACTGGAGCGGTTGGTAAAGGTCAAAACCAAAGAGGTGGTCCACCAAAAGAACGAAATCCTAAATCAGTCCAAGAAACTGGAAGAATCATATGAGAACTTAGAGATGCTGAGTGAAGTTGGTAAAAATATAACTGCCAATCTCAGCGTAAGCAAGCTGATCGATACCGTTTATCAGAATGTGAATAACCTCATGGATGCTAACATATTCTGGATCGGTATACTGAATAAAGAGGCTCAAAGGATTGAATTCTCCGGAGCGGTGGAAGACGGTAAAAAGCTGCCCTCATTTTATTTTGATCTGCAGGACGACAATCGCCTGGCGGTATGGTGTTTAAAAAATAACCAGGAGGTATTTATCAATAATTACCCAGAGGAATATCAAAAATATGCCAAAAGAAAAACCTCGGTATTGGCAGGAAAACCCACCTTATCCATTATCTATGTGCCCTTGATCTCTCAGGGTGAGCCCATCGGGGTGCTTTCCGTGCAGAGCTTTGAATCTTACGCCTACGACGATCATCATTTGAGTTTGATCCGCAATATTGCTGTGCATACCAAAATAGCTTTGGAAAACGCTTCGGCCTATGAGAAAATCTCCGAACAATCTCAATACCTTCAGGAGCAAAAGAGCCAGATTGAGTACAAGAACCAAGAATTACTGGAGCTAAACAAAGAGAAGAATCACCTGATCGGTATCGTGGCTCATGACCTGCGTAATCCCCTGACCTCGGCCCTGACTATAGGTGGAATATTGAAGTCGGAGGACCTGTCGGAAGAGCAAAAGGAATATACGGAGCATATGCTAAGCGCTATGGACCGCATGAATGATATGGTCAATCGCATCTTGGACATAAAGGCTATTGAGAGCAAAACCCTGGATCTGCAAATGGAAAAAACCCATCTGCCTGAGGTTTTGGGTGAAGTTCAGTACATTTTTAAAGAGGCCCTGGCCAATAAAAAATTGGAATTTTCCGTAGATGTGGAGCACCCCGATCCTTACGCTCTGGTGGATCGCAACTACCTGACCCAGATATTTGAGAATCTGATCTCCAATGCCATCAAATTCTCACCCCCCCAAAGGAAAATTGCCGTTTCTTTTCAGGAGAAAAACGGACACGTCATAACCGCTATTAAGGACCAGGGACCCGGGCTTAGCGACGACGATATGAAGCTATTGTTTCAAAAGTATCAGAAGCTTAGCGCCCGGCCTACCGCCGGAGAGCAATCCACGGGTCTAGGTCTTTCAATTGTGAAAAAATATGTTGAAGCCATGCGGGGATCGGTATGGTGTGAAAGCGAAAACGGTGAAGGAGCTGTTTTCAAAGTTCAGTTTGAGCAGTATCACAGTTAGATCTTAGCGGTACTCAAAAATGAACAGGCCATTATCCATGTCGCTGACGAAGATGTTGCCGGATGGGCTAAAGGGATAGACTCCAAAAGCACCTACAAATCCATTACCAATACCGTTTCCACCATTGATATTGGTTTGAAACTGATCCAGCAGCACCGGCTGGGCCGGGTCGGAAACATCGAATATCTTAAAGCCAGCACCATAGTAAGACACGTAGGCCAAGTCCCCTTGAATATACAAATTATGCACCCTGGCAGTATTATCGCTGATATCACCAACCCTTTGGGGATTGGAAGGATCGCTAATATCCCAGATGGTTACATCAGGCAGGGGGTCGGGTGCTCCCTCATCGCATATGAATAGATAGTTATCGTCGTCGCTCACCCATCCGCTATGATGGAAGGTGTCCTGGTTACGTACTTCTCCCAATAGCTGAGGACTACTTGGGTCCGCCACATCGTAAATATAAGTAGCATCAGACCCGTGAAAGTCATACATACGTCCGCGAATGACCGCAACGTCGTGGGCCCCTCCTATGTTAGTATCTTCCCAAACTAACTGAGGGCTTTTGGGGTTGGTGGAAAGATCGAAGATGCGCAAACCGGGTTCGAATTCGAAGCTTACATATAGGAAATTACCCTCCACCCAACAATTGTGGGCGGGCTGAAATGCTCCCACCACTACCGGCTGACTGGGATCGCTGATATCTATGATGCGGCTTGAGTCGTCGGATGCAGAGGGGAAGTCACTATTGGTTACATAAAGGTACTGATCCTTGTTCTTGACGTCAAAGCCGATGACTTCATCAAAAGTGGTAATTACCGAGGGATTGGACGGGTCAGTTACCTCGACAATAGTGATATTGCCATCCCTGAGATCGGAAAAATCGCCCATGATGGCATATTCCCGTCCATTGCCATCCCGATACCCCCAAACATCAGTACCTAAATTTCCGGGTATAGCGGTTTGAGATAGCAAGATGATTTCCGGGATCCTGGGTTCATCATCGGAACTGCAACTAGCCGTCAGTCCCAGGGTCACCAGTAAAAACCAAAACCATTTGCTGATCATACCACCTTATTCTGTGTGATCAACAAACTAAGAAAAATTATGATTCAAAAGACTACCACTCATCCAGGAATTCCTCGATGGCGTCGAGCTTGCTACGGCTAAAGGCTCCGGAGGTGCTGTGCACGACATTGCCATCTTCGTCCAACACAAAGAAATACGGAGTGTCTTTGCGATCCAGTTTCAGTGCCTGCTTAAAGGATTTGATCTCTCCCTTGTAAAAAAGCAAGTGCGGCTCCAATTCGGGATCGGCATTTTCCCTCATTTTTTTCTTTACAGACCCTACGGCGGCCTTATTTACACCGGCGAACATGGCTATAAAGAAGATGTTCACGTCGTAATCCGCATCGAAGAGAGAGGGTTTCGAAGACTTCTGGATAAAAGTTTGATAAACGGGATTGAACCAGGTGATCAGTTCGTCTTCCGATTTTTTGGAGTACGCCATTCCGATCAGCGTGTATTTCCCTTTAGTATCCTGAGGGATGTTAATAGTTTCATTATCCAGGTTAGACAGCTCCATTTGCGGGAACGAAACCTTCATTTGACCATATAAAGTACTGGAAGTCAGTAGTGATACGGCTATTAAAAAATTTACTGCAGTTTTCATAAAAAGTAAAGTTTATACTCACTAACGAAAGCAGTTCAAATTTAATGCCTAAAATTCAGTTAAACTTAACGATTGCCTCTAGTAGGTACGTTTTGTAAGATAAATTGTGTTTTTGCAATATTCTGGTAATTGACCGTCAACCATTTTTGATTTAATTTTGTTGTGCCAAGGAAATGCTGATGAAATGCAGATGTTATGATAAAATACTCCTTGATCCTTTGTTTACTGGTAGTTATGTGGTCATGCGACAGCAGTGATCCCGGCGAGAATATTTTTACCGGGGTAAGCACCACCTATAACCTTACCAATGTGGACGCCCAATATAACGGAGGGGGTACGGTAATTTTCCGGGAACGCACCGACCTATCTGTAACCATAGAGATTGCCATGCAACCTACCGGTTCTGGCGGTACCCATCCCGCTCACCTGCACCACGGCACCTTCGATATACCCGATGCTGAAATGGCCGCCATGCTAACACCCGTGGATGCCGCTACCGGCCAAAGCGTAACCACCATTAGTCAGCTGCTGGACGGCACTACAGTTACATATCAGCAGCTTATGGATTTTGACGGTAGTATTAAGATCCATTTGGACGATGGCGCTAACAAGGCGGTGGTGTTAGCGGCAGTAAACATTGGGATCAACGCGGGTATAAACAGCGAGAAGATTGCCGTCTGTTCCAGTGATCAAGAATCCATCTAGGTTTACTTTCAACTGGCAATAGGAGCTCCCAAAAGTTTATCGGGAATTCCGAATGCATCTACCAATGGGCCCGCCTGCTGGCGTACCTCCGCACACAATACCGTTAGCTCTTTACGTATAGCTTTGCTTTTGGAAGCTTCGAAGTATCCATTTTCCAGATACCAGCCTTTATGCTGGTGCAATAAGTTCAGGGCAAACAGTTGACAAAGTTGCCGCAACGGTTGTTGCAGATCTATTTCCGTCACCCCGTCTATGGTCTGCAGAAACTGCTCTAATATTACTCTTTCAATATAGGCGTGTGCCAACTGTACCAGATGATTTTGACACTCATTGAACGCTTGAAAGCTGTTCATTCCCTTGTCGATGCGGTGTTTTAATCGTTGAGCAGCACGTTTCAAAAGATGTTGTTCACGGTATTGAAAGGCGGATAGGTGAAATTCACTATCCCGGATATGCTCAGGGGATGACTTGCGGGTGATGATAGGATTCATTTCCACCAAGCTGGTGGCGGCCTGGTTGGCGATGTACTTGACTAGACCCAGAAATTTAATGTCGTGAAATTCTTGTTTGAATTCTGCCAGCCGTGATTTTGCTACCAGCTGCATCAGTACTGTATTGTCTCCTTCGAATGTGGAATAGATCTCAGTGTCGGCCTTTAATTCACCCAACCGGTTTTCCCACAGGTAACCTATGCCTCCGCAAGCTTCCCGGCATACTTGCAGTGTATGGGTGGTATTCCAGGTGCTGTAGGCTTTAAGTCCGGCCGCCAGGGCTTCGATCTCCCGGCCTTCCTGGCGACGAAAGTGCAAGTAGCGGTGAGTCAGGTGTTTGAGGGCAAAATCCAAGGCGTAAGCATTGGCCAGTAAGGGCATCAGGCGAC
>JAOTYN010000338.1 GCA_029861825.1 Cyclobacteriaceae bacterium | reverse complement strand
AGGGACTAACCCGCTGACTCCAAACCGGATCTGTGAGTATGTTGAGGCCGTCGATTTGAATCAAAAGGGTACTGTGATTGACAAAGGTGACGGATGCTTCCGTGCCACCCAGCTGGGCAAATAAGGGATTGGTTAATGGTGCCTTGGTAATCTCTGTCCAGAGCCCCGGGTCTCGATTGGTAGCCCATTTTAAAAGGTCTCCCATTCCCTTAGCTGCAACACCACCCGAGTTTACGAATTTTTTGCCATTAAAGTGGTCGCTTTGCGGTCCCCGGTATTTCGGTGCTGATAAAAAAAAACCCACCGCCAGAACAACTAACAACAAGGTGACAACTGATGCCAGTAGGTAAAGCATAAAACGTTTCATTAGAAAACATTAAACTCAGCGCTCCATTAAAGGTTTGGCAGGAATCTTGTAATCCTTTTCAAAACTTACTTGTAGCATGCTCAATTGTAAATCAACAAAATAAATAGGTCAAAAATCAGTTAATTAGCAGAGTAAGTACAAATTATGAAGTCGATTCTTTGGCAAGTATTTTTTATAGGGATCATTTTTTGTCAATCCCTGCAGGCTCAAAATGCCTTATACAAGGAGAACTTTGAAAGCCGTGAGGGTGTGTTTAGAGAAGTGCGCAATAGTTCCAATTTAGGGGAAATTCGCGGCGGTAAATATGCCTGGAAATATCAAGGAAGGACTCCCGGCGCAGTATCGGTTTACGCTAACCGTCTCAATGAATCAGGGGACTTCGTAATGGAAGCCCGATTGAAACCTCTTAAGATCGGCAGTGAATATGGATTGATATGGGGAGGAATCGACCCCCAGAACAGCCATTATTTCTTAATTGCCGGAAAGAAATATTCAGTCTGCAACGTTGTAAAAGGAAAAGTAGTATGTGATGTAGACAAGAAGACCGGGAAAATCCGAGTAGACTATAATATTCTGAAAGTAGAAAAGCGGGGCTCGAAAGTGTATTACTATGCTAACGACAATTTGTTGCACCAAGCACCATACGAAGGTATGCGAGGCAAGGGTTTTGGATTCGCTCTGTGGAATTCCGGTTCGCTGCAGGTGGACGATTTTAGTCTTAAGGGTACCGCCTTAACAATTCTTAAAGCCAAGGATCTGCATTACGTCAAGCCTCCGGAACACTTGGGAGCCAATGTCAACACTCCCTATGAAGAGATGACTCCGGTAATCGCACCCAACGGTCGGGGTATTTACTTTTCCCGCAGATTCGACCCTGCCAACAGAGGCGGCGCCAATGATTTGCAGGACGTTTATTATGCTCAATTAACTAAATCAGGATGGAGTAAGCCCAGCAACTTGGGTACACCGGTTAATAATAATGGGCCGAATGCGGTTTTTTCCGTAAGTCCTGATGGCAACAGGTTATTGCTCATGAATACATACATGCCGGATGGCAAACAAAAAGGGATGGGATTGTCCATAAGCCATAAGACCTCACGAGGGTGGTCGGTTCCCAAGGATGTAAAAATGAGGAGTTTTTACAATCAAAGCTTTTTTAATGAGTACTTTCTTTCCAATGACGGTAAGGTGATCTTGTTGGCCGTAAAAAGAAATGACACCCATGGTAGCCGTGATCTTTATGCAAGTTTTTACGAAGGAAATGACATATGGAGTGAACCGAAAAATCTTGGGACGAAGATCAATACTCCGGGCACTGAGTTGTCGCCCTTTCTGGCTGCTGATGGCAAGACGCTGTATTTTAGCTCAAATGGTCACCCTGGATATGGCCGAAATGATATTTTCATGAGCAGGAGACTGGACGAAAGCTGGCAGAATTGGTCACAACCAACGAACTTAGGTACGCCCATTAATTCAGAGGGTACCGATGCCTATTACAGTGTGCCAGCATCCGGTGATTATGCCTACTACGTCAGTAATGAGAATAGCTTAGGTAAGAACGATATTTTTAAGATTGAATTACCCACGGCGGTTAAACCGGAACCGGTAGTTTTAGTTTATGGTAAAGTGCTGAACAGTAAAACATCCCAGCCTATTGAGACCGGTATAACCTATCACTACTTTCCCGACGATCAGGAGGCCGGGATAGCTCGCTCCAACGCCAGCACCGGTTACTACGAAATTGTGCTGCCTATCAGTCAAGTGTATAGTTTTTTTGCGGAAAAAGAAGGCTTTTATTCGGTGCGGGATCGCTTGGACCTTACCGATATCAAGGGCTATGATGAAGTGGAGCGGGATCTTTATTTAACTCCCATTGAGGCGGGGCAGACTGTAAAGATGAACAATGTCCTGTTTTATCAGAGCAAAGCAGAATTAATTCCCACCAGTTTTCCAGAACTGAATCGTTTGGCAAACATGATGAAGGACAATCCCAGCATTACCATAGAATTGGCAGGGCACACGGATAATGTAGGCGATCGTTTTAAAAATGTGAAGTTATCGGAAGACCGGGTAGCGGCCGTTAAGAACCACTTGGTGGGACAAGGCGTGGAGTCATCCCGAATAACGGGAAAGGGTTATGGTGGCAGTAAGCCCATTGCAGACAACAGCAGGGAAATGACCCGCCGTTTGAACCGGCGTGTGGAGTTTAAGATTGTACAGTTTTAAAGCTGGCCGCAGCAACCGGGGCCTGTAGGTTTCGAGCTATATATTCCAGAGTTTCAATGAAAGCTTCTTGTCGTTCCTTGCTAAGATTCCCTAGCATTCTTTCTCCCATTTCATATTTTTTAGATTGAAAAAGCTCAAATACGCCTTGTCCTTTTTTAGTCAATGAAACTTTGACAATACGCCGGTCTTCCTGTGAATTAACCCGCTTCAAATATTTTTTCTCTACCAATTTGTCCACGCACCAAGTGGCGGTGCTCAGGGGAACTTCGCAGTAAGTCGCAACTTCTCGCATGATCACTTCCTCTTGACGTCCAATGTAACCGATTAATGAGAGGTCTTGTTTACTGATATCTTTCGTAAGCTCAACACAAAAATCGTCTACTTCTTCCATCTTTACCATCAATCGCTCAAAGGCTGTAGCTAGTCGAGTAATATTGTTCGCCTTTACTTTCATCATTTCATCATTTCTAAATCTTTGGTTTTGTAGTGGTTATACAAATATACTACTTAAAACAGAAAGAAATAGTTCAATATTCAAAATATTATGAAACCAAACTATTTTATAACCGTAATAATGTTTAATTAATTCAATATTTGAACTATTTACAAATCGAAAAATTCTATTCCAGAACTATGGGTAAGCAACCACATCAATCTTCTACACCTCTGGCGGTAAAATGGGCCAAGTGGGTAACAGCCAACCGCTGGTTGGTTTTGATCCTATCTCTGATTTTGGTAGGAGCACTAGGTAATGGACTTCTAAAGCTAGGTTTTGACGGTGACTACCGGGTGTTTTTTAGCAAAGACAATCCTCAGTTACAAGCCTTTGACGAGCTCCAAAACAAGTATACTCAGGACGATAATGTTTTAATTGTGATAGAACCTGCCAATGGTGAAGCATTCAGCAGGGAAACCCTGGCAGCAATAGAACAACTGACATCTGACAGTTGGCAGACTCCCTATTCCAGCCGCGTTGATGCTATCTCCAATTTTCAACATACCTACGCTCAGGGCGATGAGTTATATGTGGAAGATCTGGTAGAGGGAGCTCAGGGAAAAACTTCCCAGGAATTACAAAAAATCCAATCCATTGCCTTAAAAGAACCATTACTGGTCAACCGATTATTAAATGAAAGTGGTACCCTAAGCGCCATTAACATCACGGTGAAACTACCGGGTAACGATATATCGGAGGGACCGGAAGTAGTGGCATTTGTAAGGGATCTCACCGAGAAGTTCGAAAAAGAGAATCCACAATTTAAAACCCATTTATCGGGTTTGATAATGTTGAACGCAGCATTTTTCGAGGCCTCCCAAAAAGACACTGGTACTTTGATCCCGTTGATGTTTTTGGCCATAATACTAACCATTTTCATAGCTACACGCACCGCCTCTGGAACCCTATCCTCATTGGTGGTGATTGTTTTTTCCATTGTAGCTGGAATGGGCTTTGCCGGATTTATGGGTATTAGACTTACACCACCTTCGGGAACCGCGCCTATTATCATTATGACATTGGCGGTAGCGGATAGTATTCATATCCTGATTACCATGGTGCAGGGAATGCATGCTGGTTTGGGTAAAAAAGAGGCCATTTTGGAAAGTATCCGGGTCAATTTCATGCCTGTGTTTATCACCAGTTTCACCACTATCATTGGGTTCTTGAGTATGAATACCAGCGATGTTCCTCCATTTCATGACTTGGGTAACATCACTGCTGTAGGTATGGCAGCAGCCTTTATATTTTCTGTTACCACATTGCCGGCTTTGATGATGGTACTACCGGTACGTATAAAAGAGAAATCAGAATCCCGCAGAGGATCCAACTTCTTGTTAAAGATTTCCGATTTCGTATCAGCTCATCCTATAAAATTGGTTTGGGCCTCTGCTTTTACCATAATATTCCTAACTGTGTTGGCCAGCAATAACAAACTTAATGATGCCTTCATAAAGTATTTCGATTCCAGCATCTCATTTCGTGCCGATACGGATTTCATCAGCGAAAACCTTACGGGCATCTACAACATTGAGTTCTCCTTAGGAGCCGGAGAAAGCGGGGGGATTAATAACCCTGATTATCTCATGAACTTACAGAGGTTTGAGCGCTGGTTGGAGCAGCAATCCGAGGTAATACATGTCAATGCGTTCACTGAAGTAGCTCGCCGGGTAAACCGCTCTATGCACGGTGATACCGCAAGTTATTATAAGGTGCCGCAGAAACGGGAGGAAGCCGCCCAGTATTTACTGCTCTATGAAATGTCATTGCCCTTTGGGCTCGATCTCAACAACCAGATCAATGTGGACAAATCAGAAACTCGGTTAACCGCCACTGTC
>JAOTYN010000337.1 GCA_029861825.1 Cyclobacteriaceae bacterium | reverse complement strand
CTACAGTGATGCGAAAATACTGGGAGGGTCCATGATAGCTCCTCATGCAGGAGAAATGAGCCAGGAACTAATCCTGGCGTTAAGCGCTAACCTGGGAATTAAAAGCCTTTTCAACAAAATTTATCCCTATCCTACTGGATCCAGGGTGAACAAGACTATTATACTAAACAAGTATCTGGAAGCGTTGAAACCCTGGATAGTAAAATTACTGAAGCTAATTTATTAAGTTTGTTCCATGGAATTATGGGAATCCATTAAAATTTGGTTTATGAGCCTGGGTGAGAATTACGGGGTCAATCCCATTATTTTTGGCTCATTATACGTAGGAACCATACCTCTATTTACCTTTACTTTGGGATGGGTCATCAAAAATATTAGGGCAAAAAAACCAATTTTATTACCCCTTTTGCTTACAGGCCTGTTCTTTATAAGCGCTTATATCTATCTCATTATAGCCGGAAGGAACATCCCCTATTGGGTTTACGCCTTTATCGTGCTTATGATCTTGGTAGGGCTTACCGGTACCTTGCGGAAAATTCGCCAAGCCAATTAAATACTCCTCCCAGCCCACCTTACAGGCCCAATTCCCGTCTAGATTGTACTGACGGAATTCTATAAATATGAAAATTAGAGCCTATCTCGAAAAAAGCCGGAATTTGATTTGGATTCATGCTAAAACCACTCCGGCCCATAGATCATCAAAAATATTGCTGTCTTCACCACTGGTCTTTTACCTGTATTGGAACTAGTAGTGGTGTAGCAATTTTCTTAAAACCTCAATACTGGAGGTAAAATAATCGCGAATGATCACTTGCTGATTACTCAGTGAGGCAAATTTCCCATAAGGCAATACAGTCCCAATCCAGCCCTCAAGGTTCCATTTACCATAGTCTATGGCAGGTGGTTGGTCCAATTTTGGCAGTGGCCAGCAATTCACATAGTAATAGGGTTCGCGGTGTTGCTCATCACCGGGGGAAAACCCCCACCCAATACTCTTCCGTTCATGCCCCTGTACAGCGTTTTCCAGATAAAATAAAGCTGCCAAATCAAAATGATGCGGCCAGGCCCGGTGAGGTGAGACTCCTTGGTATTGTCTTGACAGAAACGTCAATAGCAAGTCTGTATTACCATAAAGCTGTGCAAAATGTGCCCTTAGATCTTCTAGGGCGTTGCCGTGAAATCCGAAGTCTGACTGATAGGACGCTATTTCGTAGGGAAGTTCGGAGCTGAATAACTCACCTCGGAAACCATAGGCACCCAATGCTCCCTTAAAGTCCTCTATGGCTCGGTCCAGACTGCTATCCATCAAATTAAATTCCTGCACGGTTTGCTGGTCCTTTAATAGTACCAGCTTAAACGACTCCAGGATCAGGGCTGCTTGCCATTGATCTTTAACCAAGTGAGATGCAAATCCTTTTAACTGAGGAGACCAACCGAGATTACCATAGTGGTCTTCCGGATGATTAGGTGAATACGATCTGGCAAACATAGCCGGTATTTGAACGGCATGATGCAGCTGCTCGCGAGCTTGCGAGAGCCTGATGGTATCACGACTTTCAATATAGTTCCAATCGCTAAACATGTTTAGAACAAAAATCCAAATCTGAAAAAGAACAAATTAAGCCCCTCATCTTTGGAGGTAGCATACTCTGCTGCCAATACGGTACGCCCAAAGGGAGCGATCCAAAAACCCGCTCCATACCCGTTATGCCAATTATCTAGAGTTTCATCAACTACCTGTAGGTTGGGGGTATCGCTCCATACCCTGCCCATATCGTAAAACAGGTTGATCCCCAGTTGTCCAGGGAGTACTTTGGTCCTGAAGTCTGCTAATTTTATGCGCAACTCGGTATTTTGGAAAAACATTTGATCGCCGGTAAACCTGTAGATACGATATCCTCTTAAATTACTCAACCCGCCTAAAGTATTCGCCTGATAAAACTCAAAATCTCCGGAAATGGCCCCACCACCTGCCCTTAATGCTAAGGTAGTGTTGAAAGTTCCGCCGGTGGAAATATAAAATGACGCTTGCGAATTAAATTTCTGGAAATTGTTTTTCTCATCACCGAGTTGGGAGACCACACTCCCGTCGATGCTGAAAAAGAAGCCCTTTTTGGGGAAATTACGGTTATCCCTACTGTCGTATCGATAGCCCAGAGAACCACCAATATACCCACGGCTCACGTCCAATAGCGGTGATTCACTATCACTACCTCTTCCGATAGAATCGGCATATGCCAATATAAAGCGTTCTTCATCGTCATTATCCTTGGTTCGAATTTCTACTGAACGCCAATAGCCTCCAATATTGATTTCATGATTTCCAAAATTACCTCGGAGATAAGGTGATACTTTTAACTGCGCATAACGGGCCCGGTAGAATTGCTTATCCTCATCCCTCAGATCTTCATTACTAGCAGTTTTATTGCCGAAGCCATAAAAGAACTGGGCAAAGGTCGGGCGATTTATATCCGCATCCAGAATAAAGTCCCACTTGCCAATAGCATCAGTAAACTCGCCTGTATAATCAATATTGAATGATCCTGACTGAAAAGCATAACGACCGGTAAGAGTATGTCGGGATGAGAAGGGATCTTTGCGAAACCCGTGCTTGGTATAGATGAAACCACCCCCTAAATAAATCCCATCGTCCGGGTTATAACTCAACAGAATCAAGGGAAATAAGGTATTGTACTTGAAATCAGTACGATCATACTTATTGGGGGCATTCCCCGGCCTGGTGCGGTCTGCAACATTACCATTTACCTGATTTTCTTTATTATTATTATCGTAATACAAAACTTTAGCTGAGGCCCCTCCCTGGGCACTGTTGGTCACCATGTCTTCGCCCTTGCCACCTATAATGCGTATCAAGATACGGGCATCACCATCTCCACTTACTTTAAACTGATCATCCCCTCCCCGACCGAAAACCCGTATTTCCCGGGTCTCATCGCCTTTGAAAATTCTTTTATAACGCTGAAACCTAATTTCTCCTTCTTTATTCAAACTGTGTACCCGGACCTCTGTATCTCCATCAGCCAACCGAATTATCTCAAATAATTCTTGGTTTCGAGTGCCTACCACGTCTACGCCTTTGGCCAGGAATTCATAGTAGGTACGGGCATTGGTGCTCAGTTCGTCCCGTCGTCTTTTCAATTTTGAACTGATCACTTCCCCGCTGATAGCGTAAATCTCAGGAGGCAGTTGCTGCAATCCTTCCTCGATCACTTCATCTGTGAGATTTTTCTGAATGACCTCTACTGCCGACTGCCAGGCTTCCCAGTTCAACTCGGTTAAAAAACTACGGTCAAACCATCGGGCGTTGAATTCCAGGCCTTCCACATCCCGGATCTGGTGATGGAAACCCTGGGTCTTGGGGTTGCCCCATTTATGTGAAGATAACTCCAGTAACCAACCATCTCCCCAGAAAAAAGCCTGGTCACGATCACGTGGTATGGGCCGGTAATAAGTGAAATCGTCCTCTTTAAAAGTGCCCCAGCGCCATTGATCATCGTGTCGATCCCAGTCCCCAATCACAATATCAAATAGTCGTGATAGCACCACTTGGTCCTGATCTATGCGATGACGGTTTTTCTTCTTTAGATTATCGATCACATCCAAGGTGCTAACTATATCCTTGCTATTGCCAAAACTAGGTTGATCTTTCCAATTCCCATTGGGTCGTTCCTCAAATAGAAATAGTCCGTTGGCAAAATTTTCGCGGTAAATACCCAGCCGGGGGTCGTCCGGAATATAGACCAGTTTGGGATTGGTATGGTAAACCCCAACTGCAGATGCCATGGTTGGGATGGCCAAAGCGGCATAGGGATGGGATGCCGAGATCTGGTCCGACACCACATCACTGGCTACAGTACCCCGCAATACTTCCGGCACGGCCTTCTCCGGGAATTTCTCAATACTACGCAAAACATATTGCTTGTCGTCTTTGGCTTGCAGCCTCAAAGAGATCGTTTGTAACCCACCTCCTCTTTTAACGGGAGTCAGGCCTCCTTTTTCATTGCCAATATCAAATACCGGTATATTCTCAATTGTGGTAGTCCATTCCTGCCGGTAATTATTGCCCCGCATTCCAGGTCGCTCCTTATCGCGCTTCAGCTTGGGGTTGCCCATCGCGGAGGCGGTTTCATTTGAAAAGTCTAAGTCGGCAAAACGTTGGGGATCCGGCTTCTGGTACTGATGGTTCATTAAGCGGGCGCGGTAAACTAAAGTCCCTCCATTCTCAGCTGTCCAAAATTCCAACCAAACATCACCATTTTGGTAGACGTTGATCTTTCCAAAACCAGTTTGTCCATAGGCAAATTGTGCGTTATTACCGGTGGCCACTCCAGTAGCCTTACCAAATGAACCGCTCACCACATAGTGCTGGTCCGAAACTTTGTGGTGTTGTAGCGAATTTTCCAGACCACTTACATAGATCAAGTCGGGGAACTGTTCGAATATTTTTACCAGGGACTCTCGCATGGACCTGTAATCCCCATTGGCCAGATCCTTACGATTTCCAATCGATTGCCGGTATTCTACATATAGGGCTCCCAATATGGGGGGCATCCAATGGGCAATAGCCGGAAAATTACCACCATGTAACCCGTTGCTGAACAAGGGGTGATGTCCAGCCAGAATAATCTTACGATGGGCATTTCGTTTTAATACATCTTCAATTTTTACCAGCAGATCATTTTCAGTGACCACATCGCAGTCCGATTCCTCCAGAGGCTTTTCCCATTCATGCAGCCACCATTGGGTATTAAGCACCAACAACAAGAGGTCATCTGAAATATCAATCTCTACCGGTCCGGGGCAAGCGTTGTCGGGTACCACCACATTTCGCTCATTCATCAATTCCTCCTGGATGAATTCCTCCAGATTGAGCACATTAGCATAACCGGCATGCCCACCTGCGTCCCAATCATTATAT
>JAOTYN010000336.1 GCA_029861825.1 Cyclobacteriaceae bacterium | reverse complement strand
ACGGGACGTGACCGGTACCTTCAATGCCTGGTCGCATAATCCGGAGCTAGTAATTGACGTGTATACCCAAACCGGAAACGAGATCCCTGACAATACCTTGGAGATCACTTTACCTAAGCTGATCCTGGGCACAGCCCGGTCCTGGCAGATTAGCCAGAAGATCAATTTGATGACTACCTTGGATTTGGACGTTACCTTCGACGGCAAAAGGAACGTCCTGATTAAATCAGATCCCATATCTATTGACCCCCATTTGGGTATTGAATTGGGATACCAGGAGATCGTTTTCTTACGAGGAGGTTTAGGAAATATTCAGGATATAAAAGATTTTGATGGAAGTACCCGTAAAAATGCTCAGGCCAACTTTGGTTTGGGAATTAGAATAAAACGTGTGCAGATCGATTATGCCTTAAGTGATCTTGGCGATCAGTCCGACGCTCTGTATTCCCACATATTCTCCGTAAAGGCAAGTTTAGATAAGAAATAGGTGTTTCGAAAGGCAGTGTTATATCAAGTTTTATTCATGGGGATGGCCATAGTAGGTTTGATGCAGAGGGTCATGGCCCAAAGTGAATGGATAAATTATGATCAGTCCTACTACAAGATCAAAACCGCCCAGGAAGGTATCCATCAAATTACCTACGATCAATTGCAAACAGCGGGATTTCCAATAGCTGCCGTAAATACGGCCAACGTACAGGTATTCTTTAGAGGAGAGGAACTAAATATTAATGTGGTGGATGGAGGAGACAACCAATGGGATCCGGGCGATTATTTGGAGTTTTACGGCCTGCGCAATGATGGGACATTGGAAAATGCCTTGTATGTTTCCGCTGAGGCTCAGCCCCATCAATTTTTTAATTTGTATAGCGATACCACAGCCTTTTTCCTGACTTGGTCCCAGAATCCTGGAAAAAGAATGTCGCTGCTAGCGCCTTCCGATCCCGGTCTGACTGCCCGGGACTACCACTGGGAGCAACAGCTCATGTTACAAACTGATAACTATAGTTTTGGCAGGCGGTATCCGGAGGGCGGCTTTGGAGAAACATATCGCTCTCAGTTCGACTTTGGAGAGGGGTGGACCGGGACCCGTATTTTTGAGGGCAACACCCGGGATTTTGTCTTTAGCGAGGTAGTTCTTACCAATCCCTCGGCAGGTCAGGCACCACAACTTGAGGTTTTATTGGCAGGTCGTAACGATGGACTACATAATGTGGAGGTCCTGGTGGGTTCTGCTTCGTCGCTGAGAAGTTTAGGGACTGTACAATTTGTGAATTTCGACAATTTCCTTTTTCAAAGTCCCCTGGAATGGTCGGATATACCTGCCGATGGTCAGTTAACCGTACAGCTTTCGGTGACCAGCTCCGGGACCGACCGCATATCGCCGTCCTATTTCCAGCTACGCTATCCGCAGCAATGGGATCTTAACGGGCAGGCACAGAAGACTTTTGAAATTCCTCCCGATGGCAATAACGAAGCCAGTGTGACCATTTCCAGTGTACCCAATGCCGTCACGGTTTATGATATCACCGACTGGCACAATGTCCAAATCATTCAGCATACCACTGCCGGTACAGACATCAATTTGATCGTACCCAATACTTCTACCACCCGCAAATTGTTGGTGACGGAAACCAGCCTGGTCACGGATCCTCCCATGGAATTGATTTCGTTTCGGGCGATCGATCCCAACGCCCATGATTACCTGATCGTATCGCATCATAGCTTAATGAAGCCTGGTGGGAGTTATGATGATCCCGTTAAGGCCTATGCAGAGTACCGGGCCTCCGAAGAAGGAGGTTCCTATGATACTCTGGTAGTCGATATGGATTTTTTATACAATCAGTACAACTATGGGGAGATTTCACCTCTGGCCATTCGCAAGTTTGTCGAGGCAATGTTGCCTGGTGATCCCCAATATTTGTTTTTGTTGGGTAAAGGATTCAACGTGCATTTCCAACCCTATCGTCAGGATATGTCAACGGCTACTACTTTTGATTTGGTACCCACAGTTGGTTTTCCCGGATCGGATATTGCCCTTACCGCCGGTCTGGCGGCTAACCCTAACCTGGCCGCTTTGCCCACAGGAAGGGTTAATGCCCGCACTCCCTTGGAAGTAGCAGGCTACCTGGACAAAGTCAAAGAAACCGAAGCGACATCTTTCGATGAGTTGTGGAGGAAAGACATCATTCATTTGAGCGGTGGATTAACTCAAAGTGAACTGACTCTTTTTAAAAACTACGTCGATCAATTTAAAGCCGTGGCTGAAGGTCCGTATTTCGGGGGTAAGGTGACCACCGTCAACAAACAATCCAATGAGACCACGGTACTGATCAATGTGGCGGACGAGGTCAATGAGGGGGTTTCTCTTATCACATTTTTTGGACATTCCTCCACTTCTACTACCGATATTGAGATCGGAAAAGTAACCGATGCTACCCTGGGCTATGATAATCAGGGACGCTATCCCATGATAATGGTGAACGGTTGCAATGCGGGAAATGCATTTTTTACCTCCGTGGGATTCGGCGAGGATTGGATATTGGCCCAGAACAAGGGAGCTTTGGGATTTCTGGCCCATACCGATGCGGGATTCGCAGCAAATTTGAAACGCTACTCCGATATTTTCTATGAACTGGCTTATGGGGATTCCGTGTTCTTAAGTAAGCCTATGGGAGATATATTGCAGGAATTGGGCAGTCGTTATCTGCAAAGTGTAGCTATCGACGAGATCCAAATTGCCCAAGTACAGCAAGAGGTATATCAAGGCGATCCGGCTTTTGGCTTTTTCCGGGTGGACAAACCCGATTTCCAAACCGAAGATCAACTTATTTCACTGCAGACTTTTGACGGACAAAACCTGAATGCTCAGGTCGATTCATTTCAGGTAGCCTTTATCGCCAGGAACTTCGGAAGAACTACTGAGGATTCCTTGAATGTGACGGTAAGGAGAACCTTTGGTGATGGCCAGTTGCTTATCTACGACTCGGTTTTTTATGCCCCGGTATCTTATCAGGACACTTTATTTTTCACCATCAGATCCAACAATATCAGCAACTTTGGGAATAACGTCTTTGAGGTTCTTCTGGATTATAACCAAAGCATCGACGAATTGAATGAAACCAACAATGTCGGTGTGCTGCAGTTCTTTATCCCCCAAGGTGGGACCGTTAACCTGCAACCTTACAATTACGCCATTATTGATGCGCCCCAGGTAGATCTGATAGCGCAAGCCAGTGATCTGATCTCCGGCACCCGTAATTTTTTAATGGAGATCGATACCACTAAGAACTTTGACAGCCCCTGGAAGAGTAGTACCAGCCAAACTGGTGATGGATTGACCAACTGGCAGGTTAGTCTATTACCGGACAATCCCCCTCAAGACAGCACCGTGTATTACTGGAGGAGTCGTTTCGTCCAGCCAAAAGTGGGGGAGGACACCGCCTGGACAGTTAGTTCTTTTATCAACATTGCCGGCAGCCCTGAAGGGTGGTCACAAGCTCAATTTCCACAATTTGATGAAGATTTCACAGATGAGGGCATCACTCGAAATCAAGCTTTGCGTAGATGGGAGTTTACTACCACCGAAAATCTGGTGGAGATCACCACCTATGGTATGGATCATCCGCTCAGCGACCCTGCAAACATCAGTGTTACCATAGACGGACAGCCTTTTATCGTAAGCACCCGCCTCTGTCCCATTAACTCTTTTAATGCCATTGCATTCGATAAGGCCTCAACCGTTCCCTACGCAGTACTAACTACCGGCGGATTTGATGTACTGGATCGAAACCGCTGCGGGCGTACCCCTCAGGTGATCAATACCTTTACCAATAATGATGTACGCACTACCACTATTTTGGAGGATTATATTGATCAACTACCTACTGGCGATTATGCCGTATTATTCTCCATCGGTCAGGTTAATTACACCACTTGGACCACCGCTACTATCGACAAACTCACAGAAATAGGGGTTGATCAGTCCGATATCACCGTACTCCAAATAGGAGAGCCGGTCATCATTCTGGGCAGAAAAGGAGACCCACCGGGAACTGCCCTGATCATTAAAGCCGACAACACCTTACCCACGCCTATTTTTGAACAAGAGATTTCCTTCAGTCAGATTTTGACGGGAAATTTCAGTACCGGAACCATCGTAAGTCCCAAAATTGGACCGGCGTTATCCTGGGGCACGCTGTACAAACAGATCGAAGCGCTCCCGGAAGACTTGGTGCTGTTCCAGGTTTTGGGAATCGACACCAACGGATCGGAGCAGGTTCTATTCGATGATGTAACTGTTGATGTACTTGATCTTAATGCAATTGACCCGGTTAGCTATCCATTTCTGCGTATAAGGGTGATCATCACCGACGAAACCCAGCTTAGCCCGCCTCAACTAAAACGATGGCAGGTCATTTATGAGTCGGCTCCGGAAGGCGTGTTGTTGTTCAGAGGTAATAAGGACAACTTAACCCGAAACATACCACTGAATGAGGGTGAGGAGTATCGCACCAATTTCACATTTTTCAACATATCCAACAAAGCATTTGCCGACAGTTTAACGGTCAGGTCCACCTTGTTTAATCGGGAAAAGCGCACCAGCACTCTAGAAGAGTTTAGGCTAGCAGCCCTGGCATCAAATGATTCCATTACCTTTTCAGTGAATCTGCAATCAGAGGGTCAAGGGGGAATAAACGATTTCCGGGTGTTTGTAAACCCCAATATATTGCCGGAGCAAGTGTACAATAATAATGTCAACGACTTCCAGGAGTACATTGAAGTGAATGTAGACAACACCCATCCGGTATTAGATGTAACCTTCGACGGCATTTATATCCTGGATGGCGATATCGTTTCACCATCGCCGTTGATTACCATAGCCCTAAAAGACGACAATACCTTTAGCTTCAAGCAGGATACCGTGGGGATGGAGGTATTT
>JAOTYN010000335.1 GCA_029861825.1 Cyclobacteriaceae bacterium | reverse complement strand
GGTCTGAATATGTCAAATAATCCCATAATAATTTAAATTTTAACGTAACCTGTCCACCGATCTTACCAAAGACTCATCGCGACGGATAAAACGATTGGCAAGAAGATTAAGAATCAGGGCAACTGCCGGCAAGTACATACCCATTTGGTATTCTCCCTGACCATTACCAGCAATATTCTGCTCGAATCTGAAAGTGAGGTATACACAGACCCCCATGATCCCAGCCATCACCAAGGAGTTAAGGGCTCCCAATTTGATCTGGTTAAGCCGGCTTCGATATTGAAAGAGTTCAAACAGGGCGATTACCGCTCCCACTATGGCTAAAAACCCTACTATGGCAGCAGGGAAATAGAACACCTCAGACTGCTCTCCGGAAGTGACCACCTCCGCGACGTAGGCCTTTAATGTAGTGCTGGTTTGAGCCTCCAGATCTACTTTTTCCCAAATGGGAAAGAAAAGCATGGTAATCAGACATACGGCCACTCCCAGTAGAAATAAAGATTGCACCCGTTGTATCATTTAAGCTCGGTTTGTTATTTTGCGCTAAGGTAACAAAATCCCGGGATATCGGCACCTGGTGTCAAATTGTATCCCCATATTTCTTTGAGATATTTTATTGAAGTTTCTTATCACGGTCAGGCCTACCACGGCTGGCAGATTCAGCCAAATGCTCATTCGGTACAAGCCCAAATCGAGTCCAGTCTCAAACAATTGACCGGTACACCTGTAGAGATAGTGGGTAGCGGCCGTACCGATAGCGGCGTGCATGCCAAGCAGCAGTTTTTTCATGCTGACCTGGGTGAGGTATCAAAAATAAGCACTTTCAAACATCAATTAAATGGGATCTTACCAATGGATATTGCCGTTATTAATATGTATTCGGTTAATAAGCAAGCCCATGCCCGCTTCGATGCGACCTGTCGCAGTTACCAATACCACATTTCTCATGTTAAGAATCCTTTTCTGCAGGATCGCAGTTATTACCTGACCCGTAGACCTGACCTACAACTTATGCGACAGGGTTGTCAATTGTTGCTGGAACAAAAAGACTTTCAATGCTTCAGCAAGGTTAGGACTGCGGTAAAGAATTTTGAATGCCAGGTAAATGAAGCTAAATGGGAGTATATTGAAAACGATTTGTTAATATTTTACGTTAGTGCTAACAGGTTTTTACGGGGGATGGTGAGAGCCATGGTAGGGACATTGCTGGAGCTTGGTTTACAGAAGATAGATCTGGTAGAGTTCCGAAAGATCCTGGACAGTAAAGATCGCAGCGCGGCGGGGCCTTCGGTCCCTGCCCACGGATTGTCCTTAACACAGGTAAAATACCCCAACAATATTATAATGAGATCTTAGTGGAGCAAGAAAGAGTAACGGGCAAAATAATGGACTTCAAAGTCCTGAAAAGGCTGATAAAATTCATAAAGCCTTACCGGGGGCATTTTTACTTTCTCGTAATGCTGACCATTGTAACGGCTGCTTTGGGCCCCTTGCGCCCCTATATTATCCAGATAACCATCGACGATTACATTGCAGTAGGAGATTATCAGGGATTGGTCAATATGGTCCTGTTGTTGCTTGTGCTACTGTTCCTTCATGCCATAGTGCAATACTCGCACACTTATCTTTCCGGATGGATAGGGCAAAACATCATCAAAGACATTCGCATACAACTGTATCGTCATTTGTTGAAACTAAAGCTGAAGTTCTTTGATCGCACACCCATTGGGCGACTGGTGACCCGCAATGTATCGGACGTGGAAACCCTGGCCGAAGTATTCAGCCAGGGTCTGGCGGCTATGACCGGCGACATTCTCACTATCCTATTCATATTGGGGTTTATGTTTTCGCAGAATTGGCGGCTAACGTTAGTGAGCCTGGCTACTTTGCCTTTGTTAATCATCAGTACCTATGTTTTCAAGGAAAAGATCAAATTAACTTTTAACCGAGTCAGGAACGCCGTCTCAAACTTGAACAGTTTTGTGCAGGAGCACATCACCGGTATGAGCATTGTACAGATCTTCGGCAACGAAGATCAAGAATACCAAAAGTTCAAGGAGATCAATAAGGAACACAAACGGGCTAATATAAAATCCGTACTGTACTACGCCATTTATTTTCCGGTAGCAGAGATCATTGGAGCTTCCAGTATAGGGTTGCTCATTTGGTTTGGGGCAGGCGAGATCGTAAAAGGCGCCATTGGTGAGGTGGGAATCCTGATTTCCTTTATCATGTACATCAATATGTTTTTCCGCCCATTGCGAATGATTGCCGACCGCTTCAATACCCTGCAACTGGGAATAGTAAGTACAGACCGCATCATTCGATTACTGGATAGCAAAGACTACCTGCCCAACGAAGGCACCTTTAAAACGGATTCCCTGCAAGGTGAGGTCTCTTTTGATCATGTTTGGTTTGCTTACAACGATGAAGAGTACGTGCTAAAAGATATATCCTTTAAAGCCGCTCCGGGTGAGACTTTGGCTTTGGTGGGGGCTACAGGCGCTGGGAAGTCCTCCATAATTAATTTATTGAGCAGATTCTATGATATCAACAAAGGAGTGATCTACATCGACGGACGTCCAATTCAAGAATATGAATTATCGAATCTCAGGCAGCATATCGGGGTGGTATTGCAGGACGTATTCTTGTTTTCCGATAGTATTGCTTCCAATATTACACTGGGTAATCCGGACATACCTTTTGAAAAGATCATAGAGGCAGCAGAGATGGTGGGCGCCCGTAAGTTCATAGAACGATTGCCCGGTGGTCTCAACTACAATGTGATGGAGCGGGGGGCTACCCTCTCTGTTGGTCAGAGGCAATTGATCTCCTTTGTACGGGCCATGGTTTATGATCCGGAAATTATCGTGTTGGATGAGGCTACCTCGTCGGTGGATACGGAAACCGAAGAATTGATCCAGTTTGCTATTGATAAACTAATGAAAGGGCGGACATCCATTGTGATCGCACACCGGTTATCAACCGTTCAAAAGGCCGACCAGATCTTGGTTCTGGACCACGGAGAAATAAAGGAAAAGGGCAATCACGAAGAATTGCTGGAACTCAACGGCTATTACACTCAACTGCACCAAATGCAATACAAAGGGGCACTATCATGAAACCTGGACCTTGGTCAAAAAGCCCCATTTTCTGGCTCATACTGGCATTTATTATCATTATACCCCTGGTTTATTATGCATTAGGTGGATTTGAGCCTCTGCGGGTAGAAGTAGTGGAGGTTGAGGGTTATTCTATAATTGGTCGTGAGTTCCAGGGGACTTACCACAGTGATACGCTAAAGCAGTATTTTAATGAAATGAAGTCATACCTGCAAGAGGGTAAATTCCAAGGATGTATCGCAGTGATCTATTACCAAGAACCTCAGGGAGCCAGGGGATACGTTGATAGCTTTGTGGGTATGAAGTTGGATAATAGTTTCTCCGAGGAGGCTGGTGAAAACATAAGCCAGCAGGAGTTAGCCGGTTTAATTGTTTCTTCGAGGCCTGTCAGGGTCATCCGTGTAAGTAAAGACAGTCATTCTTCCATGATGCCAAATCCTGAGAAGATTCAGGAACGCATTCATGCGGAAGCAGCACGACTTAATGTAGCAATAAGACCCTTTAATATTGAGTTGTACTATCCCGACAACCGACTGGTAGTAGAAGCTATTATTGAGGATTCTTAGACCTAAGGTACCATCTCATCGGCCCGTATCTGTTTGTCATAAAGTTCTTTATATACGCCGTTCCCGGCTAATAATTCCCTTTCTTTACCTTGCTCGATGATCTTGCCATCGTCTAAAACCAGGATATGATCGGCCAGTTTGGCGCTGCTTACCCGGTGTGAGATGATTACCGTAGTACAATCCTGCATCAGTCTCTTGAGGTTTTGCAATATGGTATTTTCGGTTTTGGTATCCACTGCCGACAGGCTATCGTCTAAGATGAGTATTTGTGGGGAACGGACAATAGCCCTGGCGATGGACACTCTTTGCTTTTGGCCGCCGGACAAGGTAATCCCTCTTTCACCCAGTTTGGTATCAAATCCTTGTGGGAACTGGTTGATGTTGTTATAGAGATCGGAGTCCTTGGCAGCCTGGATGATCTGTGGTTCCTGTAACGAGCCGTTTCCAAACCCGATATTGTTGCGAATGGTGTCCGAAAATAAAAAGACATCCTGTGGCACATATCCGATGGCCTTTCTTAAATGAGAAAGCTGGTAATTTTGAATTTCCTGTCCATCGATGAGCACTTTACCTCCGGTAACATCATACAATCGGCAAATGATGTTGGCAATGGTGCTCTTGCCGGATCCGGTGGTACCTATAATGGCAATGGATTCGCCAGGTGCGACTTTAAATGAGATATCTTTAAGGGCCACAATACCGGAATCCGGGTATTTAAAGGTAACATGGTCGAATACGATCTCGCCCTGGATAGGCGTGACCATGTTTTCTGATGAAATTATTTCGGTCTTTACCTGCAGGAATTCATTAATGCGTTTCTGGCTGGCAGCGGCACGCTGGATCAAAGAAGTGACCCAACCAAGGGAAGCCACAGGCCAGGTGAGCATATTAACATACATAATGAATTCAGCGATGTTACCAATAGTGGCCGAACCTTCCAAGACCTGGGATCCCCCTACAAATATTGTAAGCAGTACACTTATCCCGATCAATCCCATCATCAGCGGGAAGAACAGCGCATTCACAAAAGTGAGCCTTAACGACTTATTGCGATAGTCCCGGCTCTCCCGGGCAAACCTGTTTTCCGAATCTACTTCCCTCACGAATGATTTTAACACCCTGACTCCAGAAAAAGCCTCCTGCACAAAGGTGCTCAATGTAGATAGACTGCGTTGAATTTCCTCAGATCTTTTATTCATAATACTACTTACAAAGTATATGCTAACGGAGAGCACCGGAAGCGGCAGCAATGAATAGAA